>JAEPLN010000004.1 GCA_017644425.1 Prochlorococcus marinus CUG1433 | reverse complement strand
AACTGGCTTGATATCAAAATCTATATCAAACTTAACTTTCCAAGGAGCAAAATGTTCTGTCATTTTTATGCCTGCTGAAGCTTGGACAATAATATAAACATTATTTGAGTAAGAGGCATGATACCTTCCCAAAACTTTGAATCCTTCAAACTCATCATTCAAAGTTCCATCTTCAATAACCTTTAAAAAAAGATCATACGCTGCACCCATAAGAGAAACATTTTTAAAAGTTGCAGTTACTAAATAAGTATTCATTTGATTAATAAATCTATAAATCTTTTATAGGGTATAGCATTTAGTATTGAGTTAAGGATCTTGAAATGAATATTTCTGCTAAAGGAATTTTTTTAGATCGACTGTCAATAATTAAACCGCTTGAAGTTCTCTAGCTTTTATAAATGCTTTTTTAGTAGTTGTAGTTTTTGCGTAATCATACGACTCAAGATGTGTTCTTAATGTATGCCCCATTGCATCAGCAACACTACCCGCATCAATTCCTAATTGATGACCTCTTAAGGAATAAGAATGTCTAAAGCTATAACAACCAAGACTTTCGCCCCGCTTGGCCATTAATGCTTTAAGAGAAATCCAACCCGCTTTTTGTTTTAACCATTTACCCATTTGATCTCCAACACCCTCAACAGTTTTGCAATCTGGCATACATTGATAGGGAAGTTCTAATAGACCTGCTTTGTACAATCTGACTACTTCTTCATAATGAACATTGCCATCATTATCTACTAGATAAAGAGGTTCTAATATTCTTGGTTTTGTTACACCCTGACCCGATCTTTTTTCATACATACACCAAAGTTCATCTTTTCTCTTTTTATAAACTAAGTGTCTTAATTCAATAGGTCGTAAACCAAAAACAGCACAAAGCTTCATTGCATTGACCCATTTTTTGGCAGCGAGTATATGATGCGGTTGCCCTGTTTCTGTTGGTAGAGAATTTATTAAATTAATAAACTCTTGATCTTCTATTGATGCTTTTTTGTTTCTGGCTTTTTTAGCTTCTTTAGAAGGTCTTCCAATGTATTCTCTTAAGTCATCAGGTGGAAGCCAATCACTAGGATAATTTTTCTTAGTAACGCAATACTTTAAAAAAGAAGCAAGATTTCTCACTCTTTGTTCTCTAGCTCTACCACCAAGTTCATAAGTTAATGGTTTTGGTGCAATATTATTTCTTCTCATATAGTCAGTAACCTTTTCAATTCCATTTTTTGCACAAATTTCTAATAATTTATCTGCATTTATTGGAGCATCTTTGGTTTTTAATAAGTTAACTGCGTAAGTGATTACAGGTTCATACTCTTTAGTCCAAGTTCCATTAGCAATACCAGTTCCCATCTCTTTTTTATATTTTTCAAAGTCATCCTTTGCACCAACCCAATCGTGGGAATAAGTTAATTTAGGAGCTAAACCCGCGCATACAGCAACCGCAGTATCAAAATCTCCGCCATTGTTAGCCATCTCAACATAGATATTCCTAACACGAGTAATAATATCTCCCATATTCTGGGATGAATAAGAAAAAGGAATATTATTCTTCATTAATTGGGCAGAACGCATCCCATTACCAGTTCTAACCTCTAATCTTGCAAGTCCTCTATGTTCTCTAACAGTCCAACCCTTTGCAGTAGAAGATCTTATGGCTGTTCTTAAGCCATTTACCCATGCTTCATTATTTTTGAGTTTGGGCATTAATTTGCGTACACATAGGCACAATGTACGCAATTTGTACGCAAAATGCAACCGCAGAGTGTCTTCGGGTTATAACAAAGGTTGACTAGATATTGCACTAAATCCATTGACACTATTATAATCTAAGTAAGTAAAACGCTTGTTATTACTACAAAAATTCTTTTTGTGACTTTGTTTACTAACATCCCTCTCATAGATTAGAATGATGTTTAGCGGGGCGTGGCGCAGCTTGGTAGCGCGGGTGCTTTGGGAGCACTAGGTCGCAGGTTCGAATCCTGTCGCCCCGACTCTAATAATCCAAGTCATAGACAGGTTCCCCAGCCTGTCTTTTTTATTGCTTCAAATAAGACATATTCGCATTTATGTCATATTTATGTCATATAAAAATATTTCATATAAAATTTAAAAAAATTCAATGATGGATTTAGATTTTTTAAAGAAATTTATAAAGCAAACTAATACTGGGAGCTTAAAAACAAAAGAATATCCAAAGAAATTTTTAGACTTTTTTATCAAAGTTTCATTTGGGCAAGGAACATTAGCAAATATCCCATGGATAGCATTTAGAAAAACAGTAAGTTCTGGGCCATATTATCCTGTCTACTTGTTTTATAAAGAGGAGGGAAAGTTAATTCTTTCCTATGGGATAAGAGAGGAAGGAAAAAAACCACAAAATACTTGGGATAAGAATATTCATGAAACTAAGACAAAAATATCTGAATTCATTGAAAACCCAAAGAGATATGGAGATTCTTATGTTCACAAATATTATGAACCAAAAATAGAAAATGATGAAGTTTTTTTCTATAGAGATAATGAAAAGTTATCAGAAGACAAACTTCTTCAAGAACTCATTGAAATTATTGAATACTTCAAAACTTGTTATGCAAATGATCCTCAAAAAGACCGAGAGACAAGACCCGCATGGTTTGTGGGTTCTGTAATTGATAACGAAGATTTAACTAATGAATTTGTTGAACAAGGATATTGGGAACATGGTTTTAACGATAAATACCATGATGATGTCCGTTCAATGGAAGTGGGTGACTTAATAGCAATTAAAGCAACTTATACAAGAAAGAAAGGATTACCATTCGAAACTTTCGAAAATACAACTTCAGTTATGTCAATTAAGGCAACAGGTGTAATAGAGGAAAATCCTGGAGATGGTAAAAAAATATATGTAAGTTGGGAAAAAGTCCAACCAATTCGTGAATGGTATTTTTACACATATCGACCAACTATATGGGCAGTACAACCAGGTGAGTGGATGAACGATGAGTTAATTGATTTCACTTTTAATAATAAAGACCAAGATATTAATCGTTTTATAAATGACCCATTTTGGAAAGATAGATATACCTCGGATGAGATTAGATCATATAAACTCGAAAACATTATTGAAGATGGAGCATTTTTAGATTTTGAGAAGCTTTCGTTAATAATGCGTAGATTAAATGAAAAGAAAAATCTTATACTTCAAGGTCCTCCTGGCACAGGGAAAACATGGTTAGCCAAACGTCTTGGCATGGCCTTAATAGAAGAACAAATAAAAGAAAGTCAAATAAGTTCTGTACAATTTCATCCGAACCTTTCTTATGAGGATTTTGTAAGAGGCTGGAGACCTGGAAGTGATGAAAAACTTAGCTTACAAGAAGGTATTTTTATGGAGATGGTAGAACGAGCCTTGATCAATCCTGGTGAAAAATACGTCCTAATTATTGAAGAAATTAATAGAGGCAATCCTGCTCAAATATTTGGGGAGTTACTTACTCTCATCGAAGCAAGTAAAAGAAACTCAAAAGAAGCCATAAAATTATGTTATCCCAATTCAGAGGGGCTTCATCTTCCTGTTTATGTTCCGTCTAATTTATACATAATTGGGACAATGAATGTCGCTGATCGTTCTCTAGCATTAGTTGATATGGCTTTCAGAAGAAGATTTGCTTTTATAAATCTAGAGCCAAATTTAAATAAAACATGGAAAGATTATGTGGTTAATAAATTACATATGGATTCTTCAGTAGCAAATTATATACAGTCAGAAATAGTTAATCTTAATAGTCAAATTGCTTCAGATAGTAGATTAGGAAAAGATTTTCAAGTCGGTCATAGTTTCTTCACACCAAATGAAAGTTTAAAAACCAAAGATTCAAAAAAGTGGTTTAGAGAAGTGGTAGAGAGTGAAATAGCGCCACTTCTTCAAGAATATTGGTTTGATTCTCTAGAAGAGGCTGACAAAGCAATAGAAAAACTTTTAGCGAATTTATGAGTATCCCAATACGAAATATCTGGTGGCTAATGCTTTATGCATCTGATTTGGGTGAAGCACAAAATAAAGCTCTTAAAGGTCGCGAAGATTTACCAGAGGATATACCTGATTTAATTGGGCAAATCTTGATTAAAACAGTTGAAAAAAGGTTAAAAAGACAATTAACTTATTCCTTCGAAACTAAAGATGAAATACTAAGCAGAGTTAGAGGGAGGATAAATCACTTAACTACATGTAGAAAACAGCTTTTATCAAAAGGGAAAGTCTCGTGCACCTTTAATGAATTATCAATCGATAATGTCCGTAATAGATATGTTAGAGCTGCTTTAGATGGAATTTCTAGGATTATAAAAAAGCCATCAATTAGTAATAGTTGTAGTTCTTTAGCAAATAATCTTTTTCAATGCGGGGTTACTGGACCAGTCCCAACTGCTAGAGAAATTGAGAATCAAAGATTCAGTAGAAATGATCAATCAGATAAGGAGATGATAGCAGCGGCGAAATTAGCAATGAATCTATGCTTACCTAATGAAAGTGAAGGTAAGAATGAAATTTTAGATCCTGAGAAAAGTGAGCATTGGATGAGAAGACTTTATGAAAAGGCTATTGGAAATTTTTATCGTTTCCATTTAAATCCAGATAACTGGAGAGTAATAACAGGAAAGCCCATGAACTGGATGATTAACAACCCCACTGATGGAATAAAAGATATATTACCTTCAATGAAAACGGATATTATTCTTGACAATAAAATTAAATATCACAGGATTGTTATTGATACAAAGTTCACTAATATATTTCATAAAAGAAGTAGTTGGTATCGTGAAAAGTCCCTCAAATCTGGATATATTTATCAACTTTATGCTTATCTTAGGTCTCAAGAAGGTCTTGGCGAAAAACTAAACGAAAACTCTTCCGGTATGCTTCTACATCCAGCAATTGGAGAAGACATTGATGAATCCGCCACCATCCAAGGACATGAAATGAGATTCTCAACTGTTGATTTAACACAGCCCCACGAAGTAATAAGAAATAGGCTTTTGAATTTAGTCTCATAAACTCATTTATGTCATATTTATGTCATATGTTGCTAATTTTGTCCGGACAAACCATGCGAAGTCACGCAAATAATTAAGCTATAGCTTGAAAACGTAGTGCTCATCTAGGGGTGTCCAGTGCTTTGGGAGCACTAGGTCGCAGGTTCGAATCTTGTCGCCCCGACTCTTAAAAACCAAGTCATATAGAAATTTTTTCCAAGCTCTATTTTTTTTGCTTACTTAAAATAGTGAGACAGGAGCGCTAAGGGGAGGGCTAAAATATTTAAACATTCTAAAAAGGTGCTGAATTTAAAGCATTAGTAATGCGTTTCATTTCTCTTAATCAATTGGAACATTGCTCCATATTTGTAGTGCAATTAAAGCAGTTTGTCTTTTTATGTTTGTTACCATTGAACCTATTGCAATAAAAAATAAACCAGAAAGAGCAAGAACAAAAGAATTTCTAATGTAATCAAATTGAGCATCTGACTCGAATTCTCCAATAAACATGAACGCAATCGTAAAAATTATTCCAAAAAAGATGAAAATTCCTCCAACTAATTGACAAAGTTGACCTATAAATGAAGCTTTATTTTTTGCTTTTATAAACTCTCTATCAAAATCAAGATTATTGGAATATTCATAGGAAATCTCTTTTTTAAAGAATTTGTCTTGAATATTTTTTAAACGTTTAATCAATCTTTTAGTCATAAGAAATGATAGTTTTACATCTCTAATTTAGATCATATGTCAAAAAAACTTTCATTTCAGCAACCTATTTAAGAATAGGCACTAGGTTGTATTGGGGAGTGCTAGTTGGAGCGCTAAACTATATAAACATATATGATAATGTTGGAAGATTATGCAATACTGAGACTCAAACTCACAAAAACAGCTAATGATAATAGATTTTATTTAAGATATAAAACAAAAACTTCGGGAGTATTAAATGTCTATCATTACCGACAATACAATGTTAGTTCATATTTACAGCGGTTTAGAATCCAAAAATAAAGTAACTTTAGGTTTATTGGTTGCCCTTACTGCAGAAAAAAACGATCATAAAGTAACTCTTTTTCTAGCAGGAGACGGAGTACAAATATTAGATTGCAAAAAAGCTGGTGAAATAGTTGGTCAAGGTACTGGAGATTTATACGAACATCTTCAAAATTTGAAGAAATCAAAAGTTACCATATATGTTTCAGGGATGTCTGCAAAATCTAGGGGTTACGATGAGAAGCTTCTAGATGGATATTCAGCAGAGTTTGTGATGCCGGATGTTCTAGTTGAAGAATCAATTAAAGCGGATAGCGTACTTTGCTATTAAAAAATAAGTTTTTTGAGCAACTAGTAAGTACCTATAGAAGCGGTGCAACTAGTAGGCGTTTCATTCAAATACCCATCCGTTTTCTGTACAAATTCCATAGCCAAATCGATTGCTCGGAGATGGAGGTTGAACCTTCTTGGCTTTCTGAATTACTGCTTCTGAACACCAATACATATTTGGAGTTTTCATTATGCCTTCTTTAACTATTTTTGCGGGAACATTAGTTTTTACAAAGCACGCACCATCAATTCTTATTTTACAAATTTCATCGTTAAATCTATCGGCAGAGTTAGTGAAATAGTAAAAAAAACCATCGTCACCTATTGTTCCTGAGTAGGAGAAAGGAGGTCTTGTATGAACATAATAAATACGTTCTTTTTCTGCCAATACAGGACTAGAAAATAATAGAGGTGCAAGTAGTAAGTTTTTTATCATCCCCTATATCCACAAACTGCTCTGATTAAAAAGGGCATTCCTCTCTCTGCTTCACTTCTTGATAGTGCAGGGACTAGGTAGTCATCAATAGTTGATTTCAAGCAATCCGCAATCCTCCAATCATTTATACGAGTAGGGGTATCACTTGAATATTCGACTCTTGTTCTAAATTTGTACCTAATTCCACCACCTATAGGTTGCTTTTCATGCAAGAACATTTTGTATGTAATACCCATTTGGAGTCCTATATAAAAAGGTTCTTCTATTGGATTTTTACTTTGCTTACCTTGGCACCCAACAACCAAAAGGACTGGAAGTAGTGCAAGAAGTAAGCGTTTCATTTTTTATCTTCTTGCTAAGTAAATTATTACTGTCATCGTTCCCATTGCGACAATACCAAAATTCCATAGAGTTGAACTATTTCTATTGAATTGTTGAACCCAAATTGGAATACCATCAGTCATAAAAAGGAGAGTTAACCCAACTATTAAAACTATTGGAAATCCTAAAGCTATAAATAATTCCATTAAAAAGAGGGTTTTATCCCTCTCAGTTTAGATCGACTGTCAATCGTAATTAATTAAGCTTTGCAAGTAGTAAGAGTTTAACGGATTACTATTATGGAGCTTGATTTGGATCATAACTTTTCCCTTCCATACACTCTCTATTGGTTTTATCTAAAAAAAATACTTTATCAGAAGTATTCATTTCAAGATGCTTAACTCAATTCTAAATGCAATACCCTATAAAAGATTTATATATTTAAAAACAAATGAATACTTATTTAGTTACTGCAACTTTTAAAAATGTTGCTCTTATGGGTGCAGCATATGATCTTTTTTTAAAGGTTTTTGAAAATGGAACTTTGAATGATGAGTTTGATGGGTTCAAAGTTTTGGGAAGGTATCATGCCTCTTACTCAAATAATGTTTATATTATTGTCCAAGCTTCAGCAGGCATAAAAATGACAGAACATTTTGCTCCTTGGAAAGTTAAGTTTGATATAGATTTTGATATCAAGCCAGTT
>JAEPLN010000003.1 GCA_017644425.1 Prochlorococcus marinus CUG1433 | reverse complement strand
TTGGGAAGGTATCATGCCTCTTACTCAAATAATGTTTATATTATTGTCCAAGCTTCAGCAGGCATAAAAATGACAGAACATTTTGCTCCTTGGAAAGTTAAGTTTGATATAGATTTTGATATCAAGCCAGTTATGACTGACGATGAAAAAGTTGCTGAGCACAAGCTTGTTGGCTCATTAATGGCAGCAGAACAGAAAATGGGATTCACAGGTTAATTATTTTTCAAAGATTTATTTTGCGTAAATTTTGCGTGAAGCAAAAATTTGAGTGAACTAGGTATTAGCTGAGACTTATTGCTGAAACTCATAGGGCTAAAAGATTCGAACCTGCGACCTAGTGCTCCCAAAGCACTTGTATGTAACTTTGAGAAAAATATAAGAATATAGATTATAACTAGAGTTATCTATTGTGTTGGAACGTTTCTGAGTCTCAAATTCATGCCTTGCTATCGCATGAATTCGCATGAGATCGTCACTTAGCTACCCCTCTAGCTACCCCTTTTACACCCGAGTGCCTTCTTGTAGTTATCACCCCAAAAAATAATTGATAGTCGCTATTGAATTCCAAGAAGAAAGAATTAATGCTTTGGAAGGTAAAAGAATTATTGATATAGAAGCTGAGTGAAGTTATCTTTTTAAATAATAATCATGAATGTGATTTTCATTATCAAAATATTATTTAAAAGGTTTGTTATTGTTTTGTTAAATAATATTCATGAACATGATTATCATTTTTAAATTTTGTTAAATAATATATTTCTTAATTAAATAAAAATGATAATCGTTTTTTAATTTAATTTTATAAAATGTATAAAAAATTATTACTAGCATTAATTTTTAGTCATATATTGTTTATATTTAGAAATAAATTTTCCAAATTATGGTTATTACTTTTACAAAACATTTAGTAACAGATACTTTGATTTTAAACGAGAAAGAAGTTTGTCCAGGTTGTGGTTGTGTTTGTCCTTGCGAATGTACAGATTGTGAAGAATGTTCACCATGCAAAGATCATTAATTTAAATAGAAAAATGAATTCTAAAAATTTTTTTCATAAGAACTTAAAAGTCTCTTTAATAATCTTCCCTGTATATTTGTTTTTTATTAGTATCTATAATCCAGTATTTGCTCATCATCCATTTGGTATGGGTGAGAGTTCCACATTAACTTCCTGGCAGGGATTTATCAGTGGTATTGGTCATCCCTTATTAGGTCCAGACCATCTCCTTTTTATTTTGGCAATAAGTCTTATTGGATTGAGATTCCCAAAAAAATGGATATTACCTTTATTAGGTTTTGGTTTAATTGGAAGTGCTATTGCGCAAATTTTGTCATTGCCAGAATTTATGATTCCCTACGCAGAAGCATTAGTATCTTTAAGCTTAGTTTTAGAAAGTTTGATAATTTTGGGCTATTTACCTAGCTCATTACTTTTACCCATGATCTCTTTGCATGGTTACTTGATAGGAGGTGCAATTATTGGTGCTGAGCAAAGTCCTCTATTAAGTTACTTTTTAGGAATATTTATAGGGCAAGGATCTTTGCTCTTAATAGTCCTATACTTATCAGAGCATATTGGAAAAATTTTAAAGAATAAAAATTTGGTTTCGGGAATTTTAATCGGTATTGGAGCAGCCTTTTCATGGGTCGCACTTATTGATTAAGCACTTATTGATTAATAAGTGTTCTAAAATTTTTGGGGAACAACCTAATTGATGGAATTGTCAATAAAAGGCACTAGATAAGTAAGTGACGACCGCAACAACTGTATCCTAGCTACCCCTCTAGCTACCTTTTCTTAATGTGAGACAACAAATAATAAAAAAGCGAGTTGAGAGACTCGCTAGTATGACTTGATTTTTTAGAGTCGGGGCGACAGGATTCGAACCTGCGACCTAGTGCTCCCAAAGCACTATGACTCTTCTAGTGAGACAAAGGGATCTAAGCTATAACTGAAGTCATACTCTGCATAAGACTGCACGAGACTGCACACTTTTGCCTTACTCAGTTGAAAATCCACGGAAATCCGTGGACAATAGGTAGAGCACTCGGTCATTAAATGCCACAATCAAACAATTGGGTAAAAACATTAAGAAGGGCAATAAAGGAATCTATTGGATCTGGTTGGACAGTAGAAAATGATAGAGGGAATATGCGTTTAATATATGGAACTAAGACAACTGGAAGAAAATCTATAAACCTTCCTTACTTATGGGAAGAGAATCAAATGATTGAAGCATTGAAGTTTATAGAAGAAGGAGCAAACACTTATTTAGAAAATAATGGAAAGATCCTTTTAAAGACCGCTTTTAAATATGCAAGAAACTCTTCTTCGGAAGTCAAACTTGATTGGGAAGGGGCTTTTGTTAGATATAGAAAAGAAAGATCAGATATTAAAGAAAACACTTGGAATAAAAAGCATCTTCCTGTTTTAGAGGGAGTTATGTTCTATATGAATAGAGCAAATCATAGACCGCAAAATGCTAGAGCTTTATATAAAAAGGTAATTAATGAATATAAGCATGGACAATACAATCAATTAGTTGGTTGGCCACCTGACAAGGCAACAATAAGAAGGCATATGAGATTAGCTTTTAATAGTTTTTTAGATTATTGCTGCAACTATGAAGATTTCCCTTCTTATTGGAGACCAAATTATGGAAATTTCAAAGATAATAATGAAGAAAAAAATATAGCTAAAAAGAAAGATATTGGTTATCCATTAACAGATGCCCAGATTGGAAGATTAGTAGATAACTTTATTGACCAACCACAAGCCCAAAGATGGAAGTTTGCTGCTCAACTTTGTTCAGTTTATGGATTAAGACCAGAAGAACTTAATCATCTGGTTCTCAGAAATAACAAGACAGAACTTTGGTGTATATACCAAAAAGTAAATTCTAATTTTAAAGAAAGACAACTATTGCCTTTATTGGTTAGAGATGTAGATGGAGAACCTTTTGATTGGAACTACAACTTAGTGCAAAGGTTGGCAGCGGGAGAAGAACTGCCAAAAATTCCTCTAGGTAATGGCGGTCAAAACTTTGGAGAATATCTTAGGAGGAAGAGCATTAGAAAGACTTGGTTGTCTATTTGTGCAGAAGCAGAAGCAGAAGGACAAAAGTGCAAACCATATTCCTTCCGTCATAGATACGCATATGTTGCTCACACTAGACCTATGGAAGATGGAACAATGCGAGCACCTAAACAAATTGCTGATGCAATGGGGCATGATCTACAAACACACCTAGAAAGTTACGCTAGATTTATGACCAAAGATCTTAAAAAGGCTTTTGATTTGGCAGAAGTATGAGCACTTATTTAGAAGAAAGAATTCAATGGTATGAAGAAAATATTACTTTATAAATAATATTTTGGAAGACTTAGAAATATTTACTAAATAAAGCATCAAAGGAACTTCTACTAGTACCCCAACTATAGTGGCTAAAGCAGCTCCTGAATTAATCCCAAAAAGAGTTATCGATACAGCTACTGCAAGTTCAAAAAAGTTTGAAGCTGCTATCATCGATCCTGGACAGGAAATAGAATACTTTTGCCTAAAAAACTTCATTGAAAAAGCAGTTAAATAAAAAATAAAAAGAGTCTGTATTATTAATGGAATTGAAATTAAGATTATATGAATAGGATTTTGTAATATAGATTTTGATTGAACAAAGAATAATAAAAAGACTGTAAGAATTAAAAAAAACAACGAATAACTTTTACTTTTATTCAAAATACTTTTTATTCTTTTTTCGCTATAGATTTTATTTTTTAAAAATATTGCTAGAAAAAGTGGTACCAAAATAAAGATTATTACAGAACCGAAAACAGTATCTAACGGGATATCTATACTGTTAAATCCTAAAAGAATTTTTGACAATAATGGAAAGGCTAAAATTAATATTAGATCATTAATAGCTACTTGGATTAAAGTAAATAAAGGATCGCCTTTAACAAGATTACTCCAGACAAAAACCATTGCTGTACATGGCGCTATTCCTAATAGAATCATTCCAGAAACATATTCTTTAGCAAGTACAGGATCTATAAAATTACCATATAAAAAATATAAAAAAGAGGCTGCAATGATGGCCATTGAAACTGGTTTTATTAACCAATTAATAAAAAGGACAATAGAAAATCCTTTAATCTTATATTTCAAATTTATTATTGACTTGAAATCTATTGATAACATCATTGGGAAAATCATTCCCCAGATAAGAATTGCTATTGGAAGATTTATTCTTGAGAGCTCTAATCCGCCTATAAATTGAGATAAATTAGGAAATAAATAACCGGATAAAGATCCAATACACATTGCTAAGAAAACCCAAATACTTAGATATCTATCAGAAAATTGCATTTAAAATTTTTTAATCAATTATTAAATTTAGCAAAATTTTTTGGCCTTAATCTTAACTTAATTTACCCATAATAAGCTCTTAAAAATAGCTATTTTTATATGTCAATTAAGGCGAAATATGTAGGTGAATTTCGGAGTGAAATTATCTTCGAAAATCAATTAAAAATAAAAACAAATTCGAATAGAAATTTACATGATTCTTGCGAACAGACTAAACCCTCAAATCTATTGTCTGCATCTTTAGCTTCTTGTATTTCAACAACTCTTGGAATAATTCTAGAAAAGAATAATATTGAATCAAAAAGTTTTTATGTTGATATTATCTCTAAAAGTGATGTTCAAAATAATAAAATTTCAACCTTGCATTGTAAAATATGCCTTCCACTTATTAAGAAATTAAAAATAAAGAACTTTATAAAAGAAAAAATTGAATCATCATTCATAAGCAATTCTCTTAAAGAATCTATAAATATAAGCTATGAATATATTTTTAATAGATAGCTAATCTTTCGGCAACAATCATTTCTTTATAAGTATCTAATTCTTCAACTTCTTTAAGAGAAACCTTTCCTCTATCATCCCATTTTCTTAATCGAACTGCATCTTTGAAGTATTTATTATTTTCTAGTTCATTAATCTCTTCTTTATTTAAAGCACCACCTTGTACCTTAAAACTATTTTTAGATGCTTTAGATAAACTTTCATAATAAGAATTATCGATTGAGCATAAATATCTTTTTGCTACAACGTGTAAGCGAATACTTTCTGTAATTTCTTCAGAGAAAAAATCTTTTAAAAAATTTGAAGCAATATTTTCATGGTTAAGATCTTTTTTTAAGAAATCATTTTTTGAGTCATTTTCATCTATTAGAAGATGACCTATATCGTGTAACAAAGAAGCAATTACTATATGCCTTCTGCCATCTTCAGTGCGAGCGAGTGAAGCTGTTTGGAGACTATGTTGTAATTGAGTGACTGATTCATCATAATTAGTTTTTCCTTCCTCCTTAATAAAGTCAAATAATAAATCTACAAATTCATTGTTATCAGAATTTTGTAATTTGTTTTTGAAGTTTTTAATAGTTTTGTATTTCATTTAATTGCTTCTCCTTCAAAGTGACCTATTAAACTTACATATCCATCTTTAAGAGAGTTCTTTTTAAAGTCATAATAATCTTTTCTTAAATCGCCTTCAGTTTTAGCATTATAAGTTACATAGAGCGCTCTTCTTGGACGACTAGATTTATTTGTTGAACTTCTGTGAGGAACAAAAGAATCAAAAAATACTGCGCCTCCTTTTTTAAGAGGTATCTTCTCCCAAACAAATTTTTCTGCGGTTAGTGAATCTATACACCCCTTTTCATCAATATTTATTATGCCCTCATTATTTCTACCTCTTGCAAATTCCAAACATCCATTATTTATATCAGAGTCATCTATAGCTAATAGCATTGTTATGTGTTTTTTCCCAAAAGGATAAGCAGGAGCATCTTGATGAGGTGCATATCCAGCTCCCCCTGGGTATTTATAATTTATTTTTTCCTTGAATAATATTGGTTCATCATCAAATAGCATAGTTAAATAATCTTTTATTGATGAACTTAAAAGAAATTCCCTAAAAGATGTATGCGAGCTTACAAAGTTTTCTGTTCTTGAAAGCACTTTACCATTAACTGTTTTTTCATAATGATGGTTAACCTCTTTAGAGTCGTTAAGTTCACTAATCCATTTTTCAATTGCCTCTAAATCAACTTGATTTATTAGGTTCTCATTAACTATAAATCCGTCATTATCGAATTTTAATTTTATATTGTTCAAAACTGATTCCACCTCAATACAAGTCTTAACAAGATATTAAACATTTATGATTAAGATAAATTTAAGAAGAAAAGATAATTAAGAATGCCAATTTCAATTAGAAAAATATATTCTAATCAAACTATTGATATAAGGCATGAAGCTATTTGGCCAGATAAAAAAAGAGAATTTTGTATTCTTGAAGATGATAAAAATGGTACACATTTTGGTTTATATAAACAAGAGGAATTAATATCAATAATTTCACTTTACATTAGAGAAAGTAAAGCAAGAATTAGAAAAATGGCCACAAAACCTGCTTATCAAAACAAAGGATTTGGGTCTAAATTAATTTGTCATTCAATTTCTTATTTAGAAAAAAAAAAAATAAATTATATTTATTTATTTTCTAGAAAAAAAGCCCAAATGTTTTATGAAAAATTCGGTTTTTTATCTGAAGGTGATTATTTCAAAAAAGAAAATATCTCTTATATAAAAATGTATAAAACTATTAATGATATAAAAAGTTGATAATATTTTGAGCAGCTTCTAATTCAATAAAAAGTCTAACTTCATCAACTGCTGAGCCAAGATGAGGAGTAAAAAAAGTCTTATCTTTTAAATTTAATAATTCCTGATTAATTTTTTTTGGTCGATCTTTTATCGATAAATCTTCAAATTCAAAGACATCTGAAGCATATCCTCCTATGTGCCCAGAATTAATTGCTTGTGCAATTGCACTCTCATCTACTACAGAACCTCTTGAAGTATTAATAAGTAAACAATTTTTTTTTATTTTTAAAATATTTTCAAAGTTAATAAAATGGTAAGTATCGTTTTTTAAAGGTAAAAGAATAACCAAATAATCAGCCTTCTCAAAAAGATCATTTAATTCCAGATATTTGGTGTTTAGTTGTTGTTCATCTATTGAATCTAATTTTTGTAAATCATGATAAAAAAGTTTTACATTAAAACCTTTAATCTTCCTAGCTACTTCAACCCCTAATTTACCCATACCTAGAAGACAAACATTTTTCCCTTCAATTCCATTTGAGAAGAATTTTGGTTCCCAACCTTTAAACTTTTCAGATCTAACATATTCATCACCTATTAGTAGATTTCTTGATAAACCAATAAGAAGTCCCAATGTTAACTCTGCTGTAGGGGAAGCAAGTAAATCTGGGATCATTGTAAATTTTATATTTCTTTTTATGCACTCTTCCAAATCAATATTGTCAAATCCTCTTAGTGCTCCAGAGATGATCTCTAAATTTTTTGAATTATCTAAAAAGTTCTTATCAATTCTATCTGGCATAAATACCATCACACCATTTGCATCTTTACATAAGAACTTTAATTTTTCATAAGTTAGAGGTTTATCATTTTGGTTACTAATTACTTCAAAATTTTTTTCTAATAACTCAATAACTTCAGTATGAACTTTATTGGAAATAACAACTTTCTTCATTTAATGAGAATTATTCAGATACTGATTTCCTGAGATAGTTACTCATGCTATCTAATACAGTTACTACGACTAAAACTACTATTAATAAAGCTGATACTTGAGCATAATCCATTATCCTCAAAGCACTTATGATCTCTAAACCTATACCACCAGCCCCTACAGCACCCACAACCATTGAAGCTCTAAAGTTGTATTCCCATCTATAAAAAGTAACATCAGCCATAGCAGGAAAAACTTGAGGAAGAATGCTATGCACAATAACTTGTAGATCACTTGCGCCAGAAGCTCTAGCTGCTTCTATAGGTTCCTTGTCACAAAGCTCAATAGCTTCAGCATAAAATTTACCTAACATTCCAACAGAATGAAGACCTAATGCCAATGTCCCCGGTAGAGCACCAAAGCCAATCATTGCAACTAGAATAATTCCTAAAATTAATTCAGGAACAGCTCTTGTGACGTTTAAAATTAGTGTTGCTAAGTTGTAAACAATTGGATTTATAGTTGTATTTCTTGCAGCAAAAAAACATAGAAGTAAAGATAAAAAAACAGAAATCGAAGTTCCTGCGATACTCATTGCCAAAGAGTCTATTAAAGGTTTAAACCAAGTTCCAGCTCTTGAGAAATCAGGAGGAAACATTTCCGGCAGTAATTTTAAAACTGCCGGAATACCTGTACTTATCCTTTCAAAATCGAAAAGACCTATAACTGCTAAAGAAGAAAATACAAATATCAAAATTATGAGAACCCTGAAAAATTGTTTTTTCCAAGTCCTCCTTTCGACCTCTAAAATTCTTTTGAATTTATCCATTTAATAATTTTTTTATTTGTATTTGTAAAGTGATTTTTTTACTTAACAAACTTAGAAAGATCAAGACCTAGAAGTTTGCCTGCTTTTCTAATACCGTCATAATCACTATCAGTTATAGATGCGAAACCATCAGCGTTAAAAGGTTTAAGGACTTTGTCACTATCTAGATCTAAGAAAGTAACTCTTATTTTTTCTTTTAATTCAGGAGATAAAGTTGAACGCATTGTCCATGGATATTGAGGAATAGGAGAAGATTGAGCAATAGTTGTTACTTTAGAAGGGTCAATAACTCCTTTCTTCTTTAGGGATTTAAGAATCGGACATGCCATTCCTCCTGCTTGAGCATTTCCATTTTGAACTGCTAAGGCAACAGCATCATGTGATCCTAGAAAAACTCCTTGAAAATCCTTGCCTTTAGTAAGTCCATTTTCAGCAAGAGTTAACTCAGGGAATAATCTACTAGAGGTTGAAGCTGGATCTCCAAGAGCAAAAGTAGTACCTTTGATATCATCAAAACTAGTAACACCTTTTTTAGTGTTTCCAATTATGCAGGAATTATAAGTCTTAGTTCCTCCTTTAATCCTTGCTGCAAAAGGTTCAATATCACTTACTGCTTTAGCTAAAACATAAGATAAAGGTCCAAAGTAAGCTAAATCCAACCTATCGTTTCTAGCTGCTTCAATCATTGAAGAATAATCAGTAGTAACAACTAACTCTATTTCCTTATCAAAGGCTTCAGTTAAGTAATCTTTTAGACCTTGATTATCTTGGATAACGGTTGCAGCATTTTCATCAGGAATTAATGCAACAATTAACTTATCAGGATCAGCACTTGGTCCAGCATTTTTCGTAGAGCATGCCGAAGTAAGCGCCACAAGAGAAATAGTAAAAACGCTTAAAAGAGATTTAAGTTTCATTTTTTTGTTTAAGTTTTTTTAATGAAGTGGTTTTAAACCATTACCACTTCATTTGAGGTAAAATTTGCTTCTTCTGCTATTGGTGAAGATGAATAAATATTTTTTAAAATCTCGTCTGAAAGTTGATCTGATTTACCATTAAAAACTATTTTCCCATGACTTAAGCCAATAATTCTATCTCCATATTCTTTAGCAAAATCAACTTGGTGAAGACTAGTTAATGCGGATATATTATCTTTCTTACAAATATCTTTCAGCATCGATAAAACTTGATGGGAAGTTTTTGGGTCAAGACTAGCTATTGGTTCATCTGCCAAAATCAACGAAGGATTTTGAGCTAAAGCTCTAGCAATTCCTACTCTTTGTTGTTGTCCTCCGCTTAATTCTTTTACTTTTACAAGCGCTTTATCTAAGAGGCTAACTCTATCTATGCAATCGAGAGCAAGTTCTTGATCAAATTTTGGAAGAGGTAAAATACTTCTAAATAGTGAATGAAATCCAAGTCGACCAGTTAAAACATTTTGGAAAACAGTATTTCTCTCAATCAACTGATGTTGTTGAAATATCATCCCAGTTTTTTTTCTTAAATTCTGAAGATCTTTTTTATTTCTTATTTTTCCTAAATCAAAAAAATCTAACTCTCCTGAAGTTAATGGATTCAATTGATTTATTGTTCTTAGTAAAGTTGATTTACCTGCCCCAGAAGATCCAAGAAGGACTACAAATTCACCTTTGTAAATATCTAAGTTTATAGATTTTAAAGCTAGGCTCTCTCCATATTTGACATTAATATTTTTTAAGGAGAGCTTATTATTCACTAAGATTTAATCAATTAAACCTATTTAAAACTGATTTGATTATCTTTTTTTTAACTTAAAATTAATAAAAGGTTAAGCGAATTAAAATGTTTGTTTAAATTGTAAAAGCTATTACTTTTTCTTTTTTTTGAAATGAGTCAGATATAAATTTGTAAAATTTGCAATGACTAATAAGATAAGTAAGAAAGTATTTAGCTCCATATTTTTGTAAGTTTTATTAAATTGATAGCATTGACACTTACCCTTTTCAATAGGAATGTTTATTTAAGAATGTTAAAAATATTAGAAAAAAGGTTGGCTTAAATTTGAAAAAACATCTGTTTTAATTCCATTTAAAGATAATTAACTAAACCTTAATTAAACAGATTTATTTTAATTAAACAAACAATATCTTTATTATGTCTTGTTCCATAACCTCAGTTTTTACTTTTAAAATTGAAAGCACTTTCGATGAATGGGCCGCGATATTTGACAGTGCGGAAGCTGAAAAAAGACATTCTGAATTTCTCATTAAGCCACTTTTTAGAGGAGTAAGTAAGGAAGATCCTCAAAAAGTTATTGTTATTCATCAAGCTCCAGAAGGTAATGTTCAAAAGTTTGTGGAAGCTAATGGTGACTGGATGGCAACGCATAGAGTTGACCTTTCAACAATGGAAGAATCATCTTGGACTTCTTCAGCAACATCGGAAAGTTGTTGTGATTAACAAATGAAAAGACTACTATTCCCACTACTAGCTCTCTCAACTATTTTCCTTGCGAGTTGTACTAGTAACTCAAACGAAATAGGTACTCAAAAGGTTTCTGAAACCCAAAGGCAGAGAGAAGTTTGTCTAGATTGGTATGGCTACAGAATTGATACCAAGAAAGCAATTAATGATTTAAATCTAAAAATTGAAACCGAATCAGAATTAATGGCTTACTGCGATTTCTTCAAGAATGTAGCTGATACAAAATAGATTTTTACAAAAGAATTTATTTTTTGGTGTCTTGCGATCTCATTTCTTTTTGTGCTTCCCTAATTCTTTCTTCAAAGACTGATCTTCTATATGGAGTAACTTCTCCATTTTTAGTTGCCAAGATTTGGGCTTCATAAAGCCTCTTGGCTCTTGTAATTTTTTCTCTTATTTGAGAGAGCTCATTCATGATCTTATGCAGTTAATGAGAATCCCGTTCCCTATTCTCATTTCATGCGTCCAAATAAATTGGATGAACGTAGAAGTAAGCTAACATTAAAAAAAGAAGGTCGGATTTAAGATCTATTTAAAAAATCTTTAAAAGTAGTTTTTAATAAAATTTTAAATAGAAATTTTATCTAGAGGTAAAATATTCTGGGCCTTAATTGAGTCATAATGAATTTCATTCTCTGTATCTTTATACAATCTTCTTGATTGTGGTGATTTAAGGGCGTTATTGTAATTTTCAATAAATTCCGAATCATCCAAAATAGATTTATTTTCTCTTTTAAAACTTTCTTTATAAGAATATTTGATATGCCCTATTTCTTGGGCTTGATTTGAGTTTTTGGGAGAAGGTGAATTTTTTATAATCATTTATTATTTTTTTTATATGATTGTCTTCAATATTCAAGGCGTAAAAATATAGAAGACTTATATAACTTAAGATTATTGGATTAAGAAGTTATTAAGTAAAAAATAAATTTGTTTAAAAAATTTCTAAATTTTGAAATTAAATATTTTTTCTAATAGTCAAAAGTTTATTTAATAAGAATTTAATTAAAAGTTAACAATAGAGACCTAAAAGATAAACATGAACAAAAATCAACTTGTTAATTTCATTACTTTTTCAATTCTTGAAAGTAAAAGAGTTGAAGACAGATTATGTAGAAAAGAAATTTATAGCTATCTTACCCAACTAAATAAAAAACAATTAAAAGCAATTACAAGTGAATTTATCCTCTAAAAAAACTATGAAAAAGCTATTAATTCTTACTATCCTTTTAATTTCTTCTTGTAGTACTAAAGATGAACTATCCATTACTGATGAAAATAAATTATTTTCTGTAACTAAAGAAACTGCAGTTCTTGTTTGTGGAGGTAAATCCAGAATAATTGAAAGTAAAAATGAAGAAATAATCAAAGTAGAAATCAAGGATTCTTCGAGTACTGAAAAAGAAAAATTTGTTCAATTTACTCTTGTTGAGACAGATAGAAAAGGCGGAAAATATAGAATTGTTAATTGTTATCCAAATAAAGATCCGAAAAAATCGGTAATTAAAACAATCAAGACTAATTACAAGTTAAATTAGTCTTAGGTTAACTAGATCAAATGAAAATATTTAAATGAGATTTAAAGCTGCTTTAAACTAAATAATCTATAAAAAAAGAGTAGAAATAATTTTTATTATGCATCCAAGCAAAGTAGTCAAAGATCCAAAAATCAACGATACTTTTTACGATCCAGATGTTGATAAGCTTTATCAATATGTAAAAATTGGTGACTTTCCGCCAGAATGGGTAGTGACAAATATAGATGAAGATGACGATTATTATTACGCTTCGATGGGATATTAGTTTTAATATCTATTATTAAATTCAATAAATTTGTCTCTTTAAAATTATGTGTGAGGAAGATTAAAGAGACAATCTAAATTTAGATAAAAGGGTTTAAGGGAAAATTAAAAAGGAAATAAGATTTAATGAAAAAAATAATAATTCAATGTAAATTAATTATGAAATAATTACATCAAATAAATTTGATTATATAAAATTAATTTGTTGGGTTTTCAAATGACTATTAAAGATCATAAAAGTTTGCAGGGCTCAAAGATTCTTCTTGTAGAGGATGATAAGAGTATTAGGCTGACAGTTAGTGAATCATTGAAAGGCGAAGGTTTTGAAGTTTTAACTTTTAAAGACGGTTTAAGTGCTTCAGATTTTATTGGCGAAAATACTAAAAATGATGTTGACCTTATAATTCTCGATTTAATGTTACCAGGGTTAAATGGATTAGAGTTATGCAGAAAAATAAGAAATGAAGAAAATTATACGCCCATATTAATTTTGAGTGCCAAAGATAATGAATCAGACCGGGTTCTTGGATTAGAGGTTGGTGCTGATGATTATTTAACAAAACCTTTTGGTTTAAATGAATTAATTGCCAGATCAAGAGCATTAATAAGAAGATCTAAACGTAATAAAAAATATATAGAAAAAACGCAATCTATCATCGAGTTTAATCATATAAAAATGTTTTTAGAGGAATGCAGAGTAACTTCTTTTGATAGGGAAATAACTTTATCTCCAAAAGAATTTAAATTATTAGAGTTATTTATGAAAAGTCCAAAAAGAGTATGGTCAAGGGATTTAATTCTGGAAAAAATATGGGAAATTGACTTTATTGGTGATACTAAAACAGTAGATGTTCATGTTAGATGGCTTAGAGAGAAATTAGAAGAAGATCCCTCAGCGCCAAAACTTCTGAAAACTGTAAGAGGTTTTGGATATAAGTTTGGATGAGAATGAAAACACTACAAGAAGTATTATTGTTTTTACATCAGAAGTGGAAAATAAAAGTCAAGCATTTTTCTCAATCAAAAGAAAAAAAATTTGAAGTTGATAAAAATAAGTATAAAAGAACTATTGATTTCCCATTTGATAAAGTTAAACCACAGCAACTTTTATCTTGGTTAGATTATTCATCTCAAGGATGGATTATTTTGTCATCTGATCTAACAATAAAATTTATCAATCAGAAAGGTTTATCTCTCATTAAGTTTATTAAATATAAGGATGTTATTGGAAAAGCAATTAATGATATTAATGAGCTTGAAGTACTAAGAAATAAGATTTTATATTCAAGAAAAAAAGATTTCCCAATCAGCCTAAATTGCACTATTTCGGGGGAACCCATTTCTGTAAATATTGTTAGAGCAAGGAAAAAAAATTATTTAATATTGTTGGAGAGTAAATTATCAATTGAATCCATAAAAAAAAGACAGAATCAATTAATCAACGATGTGTCTCATGAACTGAAAACACCTCTTACATCTCTTATTTTGATAGGCGAAAGACTGGAATCAGTAGTATCAAAGAAAGATAGATATCTCGTTAAAAGACTTAAGAAAGAATCTAAAAGATTAAGAAAAATGGTTGAAGAAACTTTAGAACTTTCTAAGCTAGAAAGTAGCGAGGCTTTTAATAAAAATAAAAAAATATCTATTTCAGATTTAGTGATGGAATCTTGGCAAACCTTAAAACCACTTGCAGAAAAAAAAGATATAAAAATAAATCTACTAATGCCAACAAAATATTTTATATCTGCAGATATTGAAAATTTAAAAAGAGCTTTTATAAATATTTTGGATAATGCTATTCGTTATTCCCCAGCTAATGAAGAAATTCAAATTGAAATTTTTAAAAGAGATAGCTCGGTTGTTATGAGAGTTAGAGATAAAGGTATTGGATTAGAAGAAAATGAATTTAATGATATTTTTTCTCGTTTTTATAGAGGTGATCCATCAAGGACTAAATTCAAGAAAAGTGGAAGTGGTTTAGGTCTTTCAATAACAAAAAAAATAATCAATAACAATAAAGGTTTTATAAAGGCTTTTAATCATAAGGATGGTGGAGCAATTTTTGAAACTATCTTTCCATGTCTCGATAAAGATTTATAGGATGGGAAGAAAAAAGGCTCCATTATGGAGCCCAATGTTTTTACTCTTCTAGGAATTTTGTAAAAAATTAAAAAGAGAATGATACAAATGCACCGGCTCCAGTAGTGTCAACAGTTGTACCTGTCGTTTGAGAAATGTAAACGAAAGGTGTAATACTCATACTGTCGTTAAGTGGATATTCGTAGGAAAGATCATATGCATAAATTTCTTCTGCATTGTCTTTGATTGGTCCATTGGTTCCAATGTTTGCACTTAATGTACCTTCACCTACATCAGTACTAATACCGAAAGCCCATTGAGTTGTGTCTTCCCCTGAATCTGGATTCCCTACTTCAACACCACCGCTAAAGGTAGTTGGTAATTCTTCGGGGCTGTAATATGCAACTAAACCGTAGTAGTTGGCAGTATCTTTATCAGAGTAAGCTACTGTGAAACCGAATGTATCTGCTTCATAACCAAGAGCTAAACCAAAAAGGTCAGTACCTTCTTTAGTAAACAAACCAGTGGAGGTAGTATCGGTTTTGCCTGCAATTCCAGATATACCTAGTCCAAGTTCCCAACCATCTCCAAATCCAGTTGCAGCACTAAGTGAAACATTACCACTTAAGTCAACAGAGTTTGCGGCACCACAATCTCCTAAGTTATCAACCATATTATTCATGGAACATGCATTAGGCCAAGTCTTGGATGCATCCATAGAATCACCAACTGCAACCTTCCATGCGCCTACTGGGAAAGTGTAGTTGAGGTCATTAACCACAAGGGCGTCACTTTCACTTTCTCCCCAGTCTAAACCAGTATTATCAGCACCAACATTTGTTAGACCATTTCCAGTTACTATTCCGATGTTTAAGTTATCTTCACCTGTGAAACTTGTATCTAGGTCAATTCCTAAGGCATATTCAAACTGAACTACATCATTGGCTTTAGTTGCTGAATCAGTTGCACCTAATAGGAACCCTACTTCACCACTCATAGTGGTCGTTTCACTGAAAGAACCAGCTTCAAGTCCGTTAACACGAGCTTCAAGGCCATCAACTCTTCCTTTCATAATTGCCAACTCAGAACCAAGTTCATCACTTAGCCTACCTATTGCAGCTCCGTTCATTAAGCCTTCACCACCAGCGATTAGATTGCTTAATTCAGCAGCAGCTTCTAAACGAGTAACTGAGTTACCATTAAATTTAGGGCTATTTGTAAGATCCTTTAATGAATCGTAAGCCCAATCTCCTGGGAATAAAGTATCAGATTTAAAATCACCTAAAGATACTAAATTGTTGGAGTTTGAATAATCACTAAGATCTGTTGAATTGATCTCAGCTGCGTTTACTGCTAAACCTGATGCCAAAGAAATGATTGCAGGAGCAGCAATTAGTTTTTGAAAAAGTTTCATGAACCTCAACACGTAAAAATGGATAAATATCCAAATCTATGAGAACTAATAAAGGTTAAGAAACGGCCAAGAAATTAGGTCAGAAGGAAATTTTAAAGATACTTTAAACTTTTCTTAAATTAAACAAAATGATTTCTAAAATTTTTGAATATTTTTTAAATAATATTTTTAAATTGAAATTCATTTATTTTCAAATATTTTCAAAACCAAACGTAAATAAGTTATTTTGATATTTAGTTTAAGAAGGGGTTAAGAACTAATTAACCATAGGATAAAGTTTTAATTAATGAGTATTTGTGTGTAAATTTGGTGCTATATATATGAAGTCTTTATTTAATCATGACATCCATGAACATAGCTAAGAAAGCTTTGGTTTTCACTTCTGCAGTAGCCATTGCTGCTGGTACAAGTGTTCCTGGCACAAGTGTTTCTGCTAAAACAAGATTAAGTGGTGCTGGAGCATCATTTCCTGCCAAAATTTACACTCGATGGTTTTTTGATCTAGCAAAATCTGGCGGCCCAAGAGTTAATTATCAAGCTGTCGGCTCTGGTTCTGGAAGAAAAGCATTTATTGATCAGACTGTAAACTTTGGTGCTTCTGATGATCCCATGAAAGATAAAGATATAGCAAAAGTTACTAGAGGACTAGTACAGATACCTATGGTTGGAGGTACTATTGCATTTGGTTATAACTATGATTGCGATTTAAAACTTTCCCAAGAGAAAGCAGTACAAGTTGCTATGGGAATGATTAAAGATTGGAAAGAATTAGGCTGTAAACCAGGGAAATTGACTTGGACTCATCGCTCTGATGGATCAGGTACAACTAAAGCCTTTACAAACTCTATGGAAGCGTTTTCAAAAACCTGGACATTAGGGACAGGTAAGTCTGTAAAATGGCCGGCAGGTGTTGGAGCAAAGGGTAATTCTGGTGTTGCAGGTGTTATTCAAAATACTCCTGGCGCAATTGGTTATGTTAACCAGTCTTATATAAAAGGTAATGTTAAAGCCGCTGCACTTCAGAATCTTTCTGGAGAATATGTAAAGCCAACAGTTGAGGCAGGAGCTAAAGCTCTCAATGGTATTACTTTAGATGAAAATCTTGCTGGTAAAAATCCCAATCCAAAAGCAAAAGGAGCGTACCCTATCGCTTCATTGACATGGATACTCGCCTATGAAAAAGGTAATGGTAGAAACACTAAAGCTATCAAACAAGCCTTTAATACATTGTTAAGTGATGAGTATCAAGATAAAGCTCCATCACTTGGATTTGTTCCTTTGAAAGGAGATATTCTTGAGAAGTCAAGAGCTGCAGTAAAAAGAATCGGTAAATAAAACGTAAGACAAACATTTAAAAGGAGGAAATAAATTCCCTCCTTTTTTATGCAAACAAATATTTTGATAAACCTAATATTAAAGAAAAAAGAATAAGTATGTAGGTTGGAACTGTTTTAAAAAAAGATAATAGTGTGGAGATTAAAACTATAAAAATAAAGCTAATTAAAAAGTACTTTGATGAAAAACTATCTTCAATTAAATTAAAGCCAGAAAAAAAAACTGCTCCTGGAATTGTATTGATTACTCCTTCGATAAAGTAATTAACAGATTTAAATCTGTTTTTTATAAAGCCTTTCCCAAAAACAAAAATCAAAATAAAACTTGGTAAAAATATTGCAAACGTTGATATAAATGAATATTTTAAAGCCTCATTAATACCTCCAATTGAAAAACCTGCTTTATATCCAATAAAACTTGTAATTAATAAGACAGGACCAGGTGTTATCTGGCCAATCATTATCCCATCTATAAATTCATTATTTGTTAACCATCCTTGCGAGACAACATAATCACTCATTAAAGGAATAATTACTAATCCGCCTCCAAATATAAAAAGTCCCGATTTGAAAAAGAATAAAAACAGATTAAGATAATTTATTAAAAACTTTGAGTTTAAAGAATCCTTCAAAAAATTATAGAACTTAAAAATATCTAAAAAGAGTGTACTACTCAAAAATGAGGTTGTTGAAAATATAGATAAAGGTAGCAAGCTATAAAAATTATCTTTGAATTTCCGTAACAATATATTTATCAATCCTGCAATAGTAAGAATTGTTATGAGTGGAAATTGAATACTATTATGTTTGGCAAATATAAGTAGAAATAATATTGAGCTAGAGAATAATATACGATCAAATTTTAATCTTTTTTTTAATAGTACTAATGAGAATGAAAAAATTATTCCTGCAATAATAGGAGGATTAAAATAAATTAAATCTGTTAAGAATTTTGATCCAGAACCAATTTGCCAAAAAAAACTAAGAGCTAATACCGAAAATAATCCTGGGATAATGAAACTTATACCTGATACCAATCCACCAAGATAACCATTAATTTTAAGACCTATATATATTGCCAATTGAGTAGATATTGGTCCTGGAAGTATTTGACATAATCCAATACCTTTTTCAAAAGATTGAGTTGATATCAATTTTTTATTATTTATAAGTTCATCTTCGAATAAAGAAATATGAGCATATGGTCCTCCAAAACTGAAAATACCAATTTTAAGAAAAATTTTTGCAAGTTCAATTAAGGATATTTTTGCCATTTAAATATTCTAATTTCTAAAAATTAGTTTTTATGGTGATGATAAGCTTTGTTTGATTGATGGTAATTTAAGACTAGATATCCAAGATAATAATATTAGAAGTGATGAAAAATAAAGACAATATTGAAGACCAATACTCGGATTTCTCCCAATCATAAATAGTAAGCCAGATAGTAATGTTCCAACTAGTCTTCCAGCAGCATTTGCCATATAATAGAAGCCAACATTTAAACTGACTTTTTCATTATCAGAGTAGGCCAAAATCATATAAGAATGTGTTGAGGAATTCATTGCAAAAACAAATCCAAAAATAGTAAGTCCTAAAATTATTGCTATCGATGGAGAACTTTCTCTCCATAATGCGACTCCTATCAAAGATGGTATGACCATTAATACGGCACTCCAAAATTGTATAGCTTTGCGATCTGGACTTTCTTTCTGGCCCCACATCTTTCTAATTGCTGGAGCTGAAGCCTGAACAATGCCATAACCTATTACCCAGGCCCCAAGAAATAATCCTATTTCTATGTAGTCCCAACCAAATGCCATATCTAGGAATACTGGAAGAGCTACAACAAACCAAACATCTCTTGCTCCAAAAAGAAAGAATCTTGCTGCTGAAAGAATATTTATTGCATTTGATTTTGAAAAAAGATCATTAAAAGCTGGTTTGGTTTTCATCTTGCCAATTTTTCCAGGCAAAATTAATGTCAATAAAAAGGCTAAGCAGAGTCCAAAACCCATAATTCCTACAGCATTATTGAATCCAAATAACTTATATAAAAGTCCACCCAAGAAAAAGCCAACTCCCTTAAGAGCATTTTTAGATCCAGTTAAAATAGCAACCCATTTAAAAAGTTGTTTTTGGCCAGTATCATTGTCATCATTTGTCTCTGGAACTACTGTCTTAACAGCACTTTTAGCACTCATTTTGTTTAAATCTTTTGCTATCCCACTAACTGCTTGAGCAACCATAACGTATGCAACACTAAAAATTACTGGCCAATCTTCCTTAACTGGAATAAGCATAAAAAGAGCGATGATTTGCAGGATAGTCCCAATCCATAAAGTAAGCCTTAATCCATATCTTGCTCCTATCCAGCCACCATAAAGATTAGTAATTATCCCAAAAAACTCATAAAAAAGGAAAAGTAAAGCAATTTGTAGAGTTGTGTAACCTAGCTCATGAAAGTGACCAACAACTAATAATCTTAATGCGCCGTCAGTAAGCGTGAACGCCCAATAGTTTGCTGTTACAACACTATATTGTTGAATATTAGATAACTTCATAAAGACATAAATTAAATCTCTTTTTTGATTACATATTCAGTAAGATCTGCAAGTCTGCAGCTGTAACCCCACTCGTTGTCATACCAAGCGTATATCTTTAATAAATTTGAATTAACAACCATCGTTGATAAACTATCAACTATTGAACTTCTAGAGTCATTTACATAATCTGCAGAAACTAAAGGTCTTTCTTCGTAGCCAAGAATTCCTTTTAAATAAGTTTCTGAAGCTTCCTTTAGTGCCATATTCACTTGTTCAGTTGTCACTTCTTTATTTAATTCAAAAACTGCATCTGTTAAAGAACCATTAAGTAGAGGAACTCTTACTGCATGTCCATTTAATTTTCCTTTTAATTCTGGAAAGATCTCAGCGATAGCTTTAGCAGATCCAGTGGTAGTAGGTATTAAACTTTGCATACATCCTCTTGCTCTCCTCAGATCACTTTTATAAAAATCTACAGGAACTTGAGTGTTCGTTACATCGTGAATAGTTGTAATAGCACCGTGTTTAATAGAAAAATTTTCATTAATTACCTTTACTATCGGAGCTAAACAATTTGTAGTGCAGGATGCTGCAGTTACTAATTTATGTTTGGTAGGGTCATAAAGACTTTGATTTATACCGTAAACAATATTCAGTGATTCAGCTTCTGCAACAATTCCTTTGACTGGACAAGCTACTATTACTCTTTTCATCCCAAGAGTATCAAAATAGGGATTTAGTTTGTCTGGCTTTTTATTCTTTCCTGTACATTCCAAAATAATATCTACAGAAGATTTTTCCCAAGGAATATCAAGGTAATTTTTAAAAGATGTGTAGGTTAATTTCTTTCCATCAATTATTATTTCTTCTTCTTTTACCTTTATATCTTTCACCCATCTACCATGGACTGAATCGAATTCGAGTAAATGCGCAGCAGCATTCGAATCTCCTGCTATCTCATTTATATGAGTTATTTCTATATCAGCTCTATCCCATAATGCTCTGAAAACTAATCTGCCAATTCTTCCAAAACCATTAATTCCAATTTTCATCACTGTTGAAATTTTCTATATTAATTATAGATCAAAATATTTTGATGTATCAAGATGTTTTGATTAATGAAATCTTTTTTATTTAAGCTATATTTAAGAGAATTTAATTACTTTAAAATTGTTAAAAGAGAGTAGCAAATTAAAAAAAGAAAATATATCTAAGTTGATGGTTTCATTTTCTGATCCTTTTAGGCTAGAGATAATTGACCTAATGATGGATGGAGAAGTTTGTGTTTGCGATATTATGAAATTAACTAATTTATCTCAATCCAGAATTTCATATCACATAAAAATTTTGAAGGAAGCTGGTCTTATCTCAGACAGACAAGAAGGTAGATGGGTGTATTACAGCCTAAAGAAAGAAGCTCTCTTTTTGATCAAGGAATGGATAACTTCTTTGACAGATTATTCTTCAAATAAAAAACGTTGCTGCGAATAAATTATATTTTAGATTTTATTAATTAACTTCTGATTCCCTGTCATAAGTCATTCCTGATTGTTCCATCCACTCAGCTTTAGTTTTGCAATTTTGTTTGTGATTAAAGATGTGAAACCCTTCAATAATAATCATTATGGATAAAAGCAAAACAGGAATAAAATATACAGGTGAAGATATTACTTCTTTATATTTGATTTGAGCTATGAATTCCCTGTATTTAAACATCTCCTTAGTTTCTATTTAATAAATAATATTCACCTATGGTTAAGTAAAGTTAAAGAAAAAATCTTTTTAAAAAATTTAGTTTAAGGATGTTTATTAAAAAAAATAAAACCTTTCTAAATGAACCTTTTGATAATATTATTTTTTCTATATTGGATATTTGCTCTAATTTTTTCGGCTAAAGTTGGAAGATTTGGTGGCTCCAGCATTAGATAAACTCTTCCTGATTGTTCTAAATAAATATAATCCTCTAAGACATCTCTATTAAGCAATCTGTAGAGTGTTTTGGTGCTTTTATAACCTAGTATTCTTGAAGTTTCTGAGATAGTGTAAGCTTCGATCTGAAATGATTTTGGTTTCATCTTACAAAATTTACATTTGGTGAGATTCACTGCTATGCAATTATTCTAGTCCATTTACCTGATCAAGTATTTGTAAAAGTGTGTCTAACTATGCAGCCTTTTACCTAGGAGGAATTTGGGGCACGAAATCACCCACTCATTTACTCTGGAAAGGACCCATTTTGGTAATTGATCAATACGTTCTTCCACTCGATTTCTATTTGGTGATAGTAATCCATAAAAAAATGCAACTAATATATTTTAGTTAAAAAAGGTGTTAGGATTTTACCTTAGATCCATTGAGACAAATAGGTTTTTTCATAATCTCTTCTAAATCGCTATAAATCTCTTAAATTTTCTTAATTTGGCTTGTTTTTGCTTAAATTAGCTTATTTTTTTATGTCTATTTCGTAATAAAAAAGCTGTCTCATGTCACAGCGGGGTTGTGAAAACTTGCTGCATCTAATTATTAGATATTTATATAAAAATAGATTTTTTGTAGATTTCCAATGAGACATGAGACAAAACCTTTTAACCTATTGCACCAACATAGATTTGCGCTGACTCATGACTTTTTGGTGCATTGAGTCACTTGAGTCAAATTAATGCTCTAGGTTCAAAATTAGATTTTCTTGGTGATTGGGTCTTCTGCTGTTCTGTCCATTCTGGGTGACTCCAATACCTAGCTCTAACACTTTTATTTGTAATAGGGTCTTTATATCTAGATTGATTTCCTTTATCAAAACCAAGTTTTCTTAAGCAGTCTGCACATAACTTCAAGTCATTTGGTGTAACATTCTCTGCACTTCTACAACCACTATTCACCAAAGCTTGCTCGGTGGTAAATCTAAATTTATTGTGTGGCTTTGTTACCCATTCTTCTATTCTCGCGAGGAATGGATCTTCTGCTTCGTATTCATTATTAATAGAGAAACTTTGAGTCGCATATTCTTGTGGAAGGTCTAGAACCATGCCACTTTTATATGCCAAAGCAGCAGCTTTCCAAATACTGTCTCTATCTCTAAGAACCTTATTATTGTTAATTTGTTTTTCTCCTAAATCAATCACCCAATATCTTCTATTGCCTGTCGGATCGTTTAAAAAATCTTTTCTATTACATGATGAAACTAATATTGAAGGTCTTGGAAATATACCAACTGCCTTCCCATAGGGTCGCCGAAATTTATCTACAGAAGAAGAAAGCAAAGCTTTAAGCTTGGCAGCTTTATCACCATGAGGATTAAGCCTATCTAATTCTGCAATTTCAAATATCCAAGTTGATTGAATTGCCATAAATAGATCTTGTTCTCTAGGTTGCCATGTATCACAAAACCAAGGATCAGAAGCTAAATATCTCCAAAAAGTAGATTTTCCTGTTCCTTGTCGACCAACCAAAACACAACAATTATCAAACTTTATTCCTCTATCTTTAACTCTTCCTACAGCTGCTAGAAGAGTAGTTTTTAGGATCTGATTGTACAATTCAGAATTTGTTCCAAGATAGTCACTTGCAACAGTATCCAAGTTAATAGGTTTGATAGATGGATTAGAAACTATATTTTCTAAATATCTACAAATCGGGTGATATTGACCATCTCTTGCAGCTGTAAGTAGTGCATCAAATGCAGCTTCTTTCCCTATTTCATAACCCATTATTGATAGGTAGTTATAGAACAACTGACAGTATTCAAGATCAATAAAATGATTATCAATTTCTGGTTCTAAAGAAAGAAGATTAAAAGCTAATCTTTTTCCATAATGGGAAACTAATAATCTTGATAATTCACCAGATTTAATTTTTTGATGTTGATTACCTTGGAAGCCTTCTGGAAAATCTTTTAAAAAACCAACCGATATTGATAAGGGTTGATCTTTGGTTAATTTAGTCACGATAGATAGTCTTCCTTCTAGGTGGATTATTTGTAATTGATCTATAAGGCTTTCTCTTCGCGGGTGTATGTCCTTGAGTTACTTTGCTATATCTACGTCTAGTTTCTTCTCTTGCTTTAGCGTAAATTTTCTCTCGCTCTTCTTGGAAAATATAATGATACTTGCCACCATTACCATGGTATCTATGGTCTTCTGGTTCACCACTCCAAGGAGTTTTGACTTCTTTCATTTCTATAACTAGAGCAAGTTGTATTTGGTATTCTTTTAAATACTTTGGTGTTATTGGTTTAACAAAACCCAACTTAAGCCAATTACAGAATTGATCATCATAACGAAAGGTTGCACGATACCTTCTCTGCCAATCTCTGTATTTTTCCTCCATAGTCATTTTTTCCATTATTGCCACCATCTCCAACCTTGGATCTTTTTGAATTTGTCTTCAGTTACGCCCTCTAACTCTTTGCACCAACTTAATATTAAGTGCTTTGAAAATTGACTTTGATTAAATGTTAAATTGAAAGCAGCAAAATCTTTTTGGCTCTCATTGGCGTGAGAGTCATTTTTTTTGTTTGTCATTATTAGCCCCTCGCTAGTTCTAGTTCTCTTGCATCCCTAGCATCTCTCTCCTTTAGGGCAGCTTCACATAGTTCTATGTCATAAAGAATTGGACTATTATGATTTCCCGCAAATTTCCTTCTGTAATGTACTCCCGCTTTAAAGACTTTTCCTTGTCTAAGTCTTCTTAGTGTTGCTTCTGAGAAAGCAAGAATGTTGGCGGTCTCAGCTGCTGTGAGCCATTTTTTAGTAAACATAGAGTGTCTCCTTTAGAAAGTGTGTGGAATTTCATAACGTATAAAGATAAGGTATAAACTCTCGGTGTTAGTGATTAGGATGAAGCCTGTTCTCAACTGAGTGTTGTAGGCATGTTAGGAAGAGTTAGATCTAGTGACAACCCCTTAAATAGAGATATATCGGCATGTGTGAGGTTTTGTTATGACAACACCTATCAACATTTGATTGCATATTGATATTGATAAAGCTGTTTCTGCAATTTTCTACTATTTACAGTTAATACAAATCCATCCATTGGATATGAAGAAAATAGCTTTCCTTCTAACCAAAGCTTTCTATATATATCTACTTCACTTAAATAATTAGTAAATATATGTTCTGGAACTTCAAAACCTAGTTTCTTAAGTTGTATTAGTTGCGTATGTTTGTTTAGTTCTGAATTTAGGATTTCAAAACTACAAAAAGATAATCCTTCTCCTGTAGGAATTTTCTTTCTAAGATGACCACCCGCTAAAGCTTGAGACTTGGTTGGTATTAAACCATGACCATATAGTTCACCTCTAATTTGGATGTATATATTAATAGGCAATTTATGAGGAATATTTTCTATTGTTTTTAATGCTTCTGTTTTGTCCTTACCTTTTCGAGTAATTCCTTTAATAAGCTTTCCTTTGGAGTACATAAGACCAACAGCACATCCATCAATCTTTGGTGTAAGGATCAATCTTGTGACTGGAAGAAGAGTTTCTAAGAACTCCTCATAGTTACCATTGCCCATTGAAGGCAGTACTTTGTTTTGGTGAAAGTAGGAATTGTTAGGATCAATCCTTTTTAAATTCCTTACTAATGAGTCAAACTCTTGATCTGATATTTTGGCTCTACCTTTGCGGTAGGAAACATCAAATTCTTTGATTGTTTTGGATAAATTTGCGTACATATGCGTACAAGGGTGAATTATGAAAACGCTTATCCTAGTTACTGCAATACTTTATGTTCTGAGGGTGGATGCTCCCAAAGCACCCGCGCTACCAAGCTGCGCCACGCCCCGCTCATAAGATCTTAGTTCATAAGAGTCATCTATAAAAGACCGAATTGCAAAATTTTTTATAAAAAATCACTTTTAAGGCTGGAAAACAATTTTTTATTGCTATTTTTGCTAAAGAAAAGAATGTTTCGTAGCTCAAAATAAGTTATATAATTCCAACGAATCCCTAATAAAACAATTCCCCGTTATTTTGAGTTGTGATTTTAATGGTATTAAATGATCCTTTTATGAATTGTTTTATATTTAAATAAAAGAGTATTATTGAGAAAAATATAATTTATGAAAAATTAAGAGATTTATGAAATGAAGTTAGTATTTTATTTTTTCATAATTGCTCAAATCTTAAATTTTCTTGGTTTAATTGCAGAAAAGGTTACAGAGAATTCTTCTGAATTTAATTCAATTAAGTGGGAAAAGGTTGCAGAGGATTCTTCTGAATTTAATTCAATTAAGTGGGAAAAAGAACCAAAAAATAATGAAAAACCTTTAAAAAAAATTATTTGGAAATCTTATAAGGACGATAAACATTATTTTGAAAAAACAAATTTCAAAAACAAATCAAAAAAGAATTTTGACAAAGCTCTAGATGATTCCTCAATTTGGCGTAATCGCACTTTAAGGTTCTCCTTTGAAGAAATTGACATGCCTGATTTTGGCGAACAAATGGGTTTGTACAGTATTGGGGCTTACGATCAACTAAACCCTTGGTTATATGGAGGTATCACTCTTTACGGCGCTGCGACAGGACGTCGTGGTGGTTTTTTTACTGGTGGCTATACCTTGGGCGTGGAACGTAATTTATTCAATAACTTTATTCTCGATGCGGGTAGCTATGTGGGCGCAGGGGGCGGGGGTGCAGCTGCTCAAGGAGGCGGGTTGATGATCCGCCCCCATATCGGCCTCAAATACGACTTTAACTGGAGCGAAATAGCCCTTAATTATACTTATGTTGACTTTCCAAGTGGAGATATTTCTAGCGATGCAATCGCGCTTTCACTGGATATTCCCTTCAGTTCACCAATACTTAAGGGGGAAGATGATCAGCTGACCGCGCATGATTATTTTGGAAACGAATTGATTAATGTTAGTCGACACCGATCACACCTGGCCACCCGCGTGAGGTCCTATTCACCGACCAGAGGTAGCAAAACCACATCTGGTGCTGTACTTAATGATTCATTGGGATTGGTGGGCGTAGAGTACTCTTACTTTATTGATGATAACTGGTTTACTACCTTTGAAACTTCCGGTGCCATATCAGGCGGAGTAGGAGGGTACGCCGAACTTTTGGCTGGGATAGGCTATCGCCAACCCCTAACTATAGACGACCGTGTGGCACTACTACCCTCCTTAACTATTGGAGGTGCAGGAGGCGGGGAGGTCGAAACTGGTGGAGGATTTGTTGCTAGAGCAAATCTAGGATTTGAATACCGACTTTTCCCTGAGCTTAGTCTAATTTTTGATAGCGGCTATCTTACCGCTCCAGATGGAAATTTTGACACTTCATATTTTGGCTTAAATTTGGCATATGTAATGGAAACTTTTGCTCGGGATCAAAAAGGAGCGCCTCTAGCGGAAACAGATATTATAAAAACTACTAAGTGGCGCTTTCGTCCTGCGCATCAATGGTATTTTGATGCTCAACGTAAAGGAGGGGTATCACGAGATATGCAACTTATGGGGGGGAAAATTGATTGGTTGGGAGGAGATTGGTGGTACCTCACTGGACAAGGCTTAAGCGCTTATGGAGGAGGAGCTGGTGGCTATTCAGAAGGGCATTGGGGAGTAGGGATTTTGGGCCCGAGTTGGAGGAACTGGCGATTCTATGGTGAAATGCTTATTGGCGCTGGAGGGGGAGGAGGAGTTGATAGCGGCAGTGCCTTATTGTACAAATCGAGTGTCGGGTTGGAGTACAATTTAAATAAAGATTTTAGTCTTCAAACGGGCATAGGGAAAGTGATTTCTAAGGAAGGTAATCTTGATGCTAATACCTTTGATACTAGTCTGGTTTGGCGTTTCGGAACCCCAAAATAAAGCTCCTAACTTTCAATTTAGTATAAAAATAAAATTTGGACGATTGTTCAAACTTTTCTTAAGTCGTTTTCGCAAATAAAAATTGCTTTTCTATAAACGCACTCGCGCTACTGGGCTGCGCCTCGCTGCTCTTCTAAGAACTTACTCTATAAAATGCATCTGTTAAAGAACAAATTATAAAAAATTGATTTTTTTGGAGAAAATTTACTAATCCTTTTTAATTTAAATAGTCAACTAAACTTTTTTTTAATCAATGTGAATAAACTCTTGATAATTATTAATTAACTTATTGCTAAAAGTTTTTGTTAAATAGCTTTGAATGTTTGTTTTATTAAAAGTATTATCAAATTTTTTAGAATATTTCTCTTAAAAAACTTTTCTTACATAATATGTTGCTAAAAATTTATTAAATAAATTTGTTTTTTGGATTTAAAGTCAAACACACACAATTTTCAGTTAAAGTGAAATATTATAATTTTAAATTTTGAGTTAAGCTTATGGTTTTTGAGAAAAAAAAGGTCATAGATTTGATTGATACATATAAAGATTTTCCAAAAAAAGGAATAGATTTCAAAGACATTCTTGGAATTATTCAGGAACCCAAGATATTTAAGGAACTTATTGTAATGATGTCATCTAGCGAAATAATCAAAAATGCCGATGCAATAATTTCTATAGATGCAAGGGGGTTTATTTTTGGTTCTGCAATATCTTTAGAATCTTCAAAACCAATGATTTTAGCTAGAAAGCCTGGCAAGCTACCAGGAGAACTTTCTGAAGAAAAATATAGTCTTGAGTATGGTGAAAATTCTCTCTCAGTCCAAAAAAAAGCTCTCCAAAAGTATAATTCCTATGCCATTGTTGATGATCTATTAGCTACAGGAGGAACTGTAAATTGTGTTTCAAAATTGATAAAAAGTAATAATAAAAAAGTTACTGGTCTCTTAGTTGTAGTTGAACTTAAAGATTTGAAAGGAAGATTTAAATTAGATTTCCCAGTAGATGCCTCTGTTTGTATTTAGTAATTTCGATTCTAAATTAATCAAGATAGATCACGGTTATCAAGGTATATATAAGATATATATATATAGATAAAAAATTTAATAAGTTACTATTTTATAAACTATCTCTGAAATATATTTATATAAGTCCCATGGATCCTGCCGTGAAACCAATAATTAGAAAAAATGAAAATTCTGCAAGATCTCGCGGTAAAGAATTAACAATTAATTTGAATTGAGTCATTTGACCTTGTGCTCCTCAGGTATATATATTTGCCGGAAAATCTAACTCAAAAATTTTTAACTTGAGGCAATTTTCTTTATTTTTTTCTTTTTTCTAAAGAATTTAGAAAAAATTTATTTTTTAAGCAAATTTCTCTCTAAATAATTCCTATTCGCATATCGTGATGTTGAATAATGACTTAAATGCTATATTAAAAAAAATTTTGATAACAACTTGGACTATAAAAAAAAATCATTGAATAAAATTAATTGCAATGACAGCTATGAAGAAATTGATACTAGGTTAGCTTCCGGCTGGTATGTTGATTCTTTCGGGAAAGGTAAGAAAAAAAAGTACAAAACTAAAGAAGTATCTTTTACTATTTCCAAAAGGCAAGAAAATTAAAATATCTTCAATTACAGAGATTTTATTAATATAAACTTTTGATGTTCAGATTTTTAAAGTGGCACATTTTTATGAAAAAAGTATCATCTAATACTTGATTTTGTATGCGGAAATACACTATCTTAAGGTGTACTTTAAATTTCGTGTGAGGAAATTTATGAAGCTTTTCAAAAGCTTGCTTGTAGCTCCTGCGACTTTAGGGCTTTTAGCTCCTATGTCTGCTACTGCAAACGAAGTTACTATTAATGACTTCAACCCTGCTGAAGAACTCGCTATCACTAATAGCCGTGTAGATGGTTTAGAAGCAAGACTTAACAACTTTGAAGCTGGTGGCTTCTCAGATACAACAACTGCATCATTCTCAGTTGATTTCGGAATTGGTGCTGTTGATGGATTAGGTATCGCTACTGGAGATACAGAAGGAGATGAAAGTATCCAAGCTGTTTATGGTTTCCAGATTGACCTAAATACTAGTTTCACTGGT
>JAEPLN010000002.1 GCA_017644425.1 Prochlorococcus marinus CUG1433 | reverse complement strand
TTCTTCTTTAACTTCAATTTCTTCTGGTTCAGATACTTTTACTTTTGTATTTTCTAAAGTGTGATTTTCTTCATCGCTTAAAAGAAACTTTAATAGTTTTTTGATTAAGGAGAAACCTTTTTCAATTCTTTTTGTACCTAGAATTGAAAGCAAAACGACTAAAATTATGAATATTTCAGGTGAATTTAAACCTAATAGTTTCATAAAATTTCATATTCTAATTATATTTTAGTACATGCTAAAAATTTAATCTAATTATTCTCAAAAGTTGGTAAATAAAGTTCTCTATTTGATGCAATTAAACCCTCTTCTTTAAAAAAAATCTCAAGATCTTTTAAATCATTTATATCTACAAATTCACCACAATTATCTAATATACTATTGTGAGTAAAATCCCATAAATTTTCCAGATATTCGTCATCGTCTGGGAATGCTACAAATTTTAAATATGTATTATTTAAAGCATATTCACTAGCAAAATCAGAATCTAAACCTTCACTTTTAGCATCACAAAAGACTTTAGCAAATCTTTTGCCCACTGAAGTTTGAGCACTTGATAAATCTAAATTACCTTGAATAGCTTTTACATTTATTGGAGCAATAAAAATAATTATTGGAAGAAAAATAGAATAAAATATATACAAGAAAAATTTCCTTTTATAATTTCAATTTAATATAAACTAGCAAAAAAAGTATTGAATTAGGCCTATTTAAATAAAATTACTAATTAAAGATTAAATAAAATAGAAAACATAAAATAAACTCCATACTAGGTTTACAATAAAGAAGTTAAATAAGTTTAATATCATATGTCTTCAAATATAAAGCTAAAAGGAAGAGGCGTTAACAGGATAATTACGAGTAAGGTCATGCTATCCCCATTAGCAGGAGTTACAGATAACATTTTTAGGCGACTTGTACGTAAATGGGCTCCAAACTCTTTACTTTTTACAGAAATGATAAATGCCACAAGTCTTAAAAAAGGGTTTGGAACACAAAAAATCAATCAAATAGATTTAGAAGAGGGTCCAGTTGGAGTACAAATATTTGATAATAGGCCATACGCTGTTTCTGAAGCCGCGAAACAAGCTGAGGACTATGGGGCTTTCTTAATTGATATAAATATGGGATGTCCAGTAAAAAAAATTGCAAAGAAAGGTGGAGGCAGTGCTTTAATTAAAGATCGAAAACTTGCTATAGAATTAGTCAAGAATGTTGTAAAAGCTGTTAGGGTTCCAGTAACAGTAAAAACACGACTCGGATGGGATAGTAAAGAAGAAAATATAGAGGATTTCTTATTTAAACTTCAAGATGCGGGCGCAACTATGATCACACTTCACGGAAGAACAAGAAAACAGGGTTTTTCAGGTAAGTCAGATTGGGAAATGATCGGGAGACTTAAAAAGTTTTTGGAAATTCCAGTAATTGCTAATGGAGATATCAAAAATCCAGATGACGCTCTTAATTGTCTAAAAAAAACAAATGCTGATGGTGTAATGATTGGACGAGGAATTTTAGGATCCCCATGGAAAATAGGAGAAATAGATTATGCCATTAGAGAAAATAAAAATTTTAAAGAACCAAACACAGAAGAAAAACTATATTTAATTATTGAGCATCTTGATGAATTAATAAAAGAAAAAGGAGATCACGGATTGCTAATTGCAAGGAAACATATCTCATGGACATGCAAAGACTTTAAAGGAGCATCAAATTTGAGAAATAACTTAGTAAGAGCTGTTGATAAAAATGAAGTTAAAAATTTAATAATTAAAATGATTAAAACTTTGAATAATGAAAAAAATAGATTAGCTTAAAAGAAATCTATATTTAAATGAAAATTATTAGTAAAGAAACAAGTAAAAGAGTTTGTGATCACATGAATAATGATCACATAGATTCAGTGCACAAATATCTTATTCATTATGGGAAAATTTCAAGATTTGAGAATGCTTATATGGAAGAAATTAATAATAGTTATATAAAAATCAATTACGATGGACAATCAGCAATTATCAATTTTAAAAATGAAATATCTGAAGAAGAAATTCATTCAACTTTAGTATCAATGATTAAAGACATTAAAAAATAAAATAATTTATAAAAAAATCTAATTATTATTTTCATAGTAATCAGTTATCTTTTTACATTCTTCAAATGAAAGCATGCTTAATCTAGATGTGGCTTTTATTTTTAGAATTGCACAAACAGCTAATAAATCAGGGCTATCAACATTAAGTGCTTCAGAAAGTTCTAGGACTCTTAGACCTTTCATTAGTATTAAAAAATCTTTTCTATATTATCAAGAACCTTAAAATCAATGGGCTGCATTTTTCCCTAAACCAGCAACGAATGGAAAAGTTTGTTCATCACCAAATATATCTTCTAACGAAGAATTAGAAATATTAGTTTTTTTATTATCAGGATTAATCTCTTCAATTTCATTAGAAATATTATCTTTAATGTTATTTTCAATTTCTTTTGCTAATAAATTATTCGTATTAGAAAATATTGAAAAAACTAATACAAATAAAAACAAAACAATTCTTTTCATAAAAAACATTTATCTAATACCATTGTTATATGCAAATAGAGTTATTTAAAAAAACTAGAAAATTTTAAAACAAATATATATAAATCAAAATCAAAAATATTTATCTTCCCAACTTATTTCTATTTTTAAATCTAATTAAAAAATAAACCCCTAGTAACAAAAGAATTGCTAAGGAGTATTGATTAAGAAAAACATAAACCATATAGACGAGAAAGGGAAATAAGCACGCCCTCTTAAAATTTAATTTCTGTTCCTTTGACATATTTTTCCAATTTAAATATTCTTCCCATTGAAAAATCTTCTTCATTTTTCTACTTCTATTTTTACGATTAAACATAACTTTATAAATATAGTTTTGATGATTCTTATGTTAATAAACAAAATTAATCTACAATATCAAAATAAGTTTTTTCATTAAAAAAAATATTTTTTAAATAAAAGATGAACTCAAAACCAGTTTGGAAAATAGAAAAAATTGTTTTACCTCAACATGCTGATCATGCAGGCGTAATGTGGCACGGTAAATATTTTAATTGGCTTGAAGAAAGCCGAATAAATGCACTTTCAGAAGTAGGTATAAGTTATTTCGAACTAACTAAAAATGGCTTAGATTTACCTTTAATCAATACTTCAATAAAATATAAATCTCCTTTATTTCTTGGTGAAAAAATAACAATCGAGAGCGAATTCAATATTGATAAAAGTCCTAGGATTAATGTAATTTCAAAATTTTATAACAAGAAAAATGAAATCTTAACTATTGCTGTAGTAAATTTAGTCTTAATAAATAAACTGAATTTTTCTATAATAAGAAAAAGGCCAGATTTCCTATCGGAAGCCTTTAGCAAATTAAACGGTTGAAATTATTTTTCGCCAAATGAACGATTTATTAATTCATTAATTATGAATATATTTCAAGTTATTGATTCTTATCAATATGAAATGGAATCAAGATATCAAGAAAAATCAATGCTCACAAATCTTTTTACAGAGCACAAATTTATAGGATGGTTAGGGTTGTTTATAGTATTTTTCTCTATCTTTGCAATTTTTGTTTTTCAATTTCTTGAGTGGGAAAGTAATGACAATAATAAAAGTTAAGAAGATTTAATGATTATAATTCAAGTGAAAGACTTAAAAAATGGCTATCTACTTAAAAATAACTAACTCTACAGAGGTTGTTAAAAAAAAGACCTCAAAATGGCTTACAGATATTACGCCTGAAAGAATTGATAGAAAATTGGTCGAGGATGAAGTAATAAAAGGGATTATCGAACAATTAACATTAGAAGGCATAAAAGGAGAAATATCAGCAATTAATGGGTTTGAAGTAAATGAATCTTCAGTAATAACAAAAAATAATTTTGTTATTAGAAAAACAAAGACTTTTTAGATAAAAATCTTTAATGAAAATTTTTTTTATTTTAATTATTTTTATCATTTTTTTAATTTTTATAATTGTAAGAGATTATCAAATTAAAAAGAAAAAATTAAAATTAAATAATGCCTTAAATTCCAATTTCTTTATTCAAACAATTAATAATTTAATAGACGAGAACAAATACAATTTGTTAGAGGAAAGGATCAGATTAAGAGAAATAGATGCTTACGGTAACGAAGATTTTAAAAAATGGATTGGCAATCCACCTCTTGATGAAAAAGCCATTGAGAAAAATATATTTAATGGATCTAAGCGATTTAAAGAGGGTATACCATACTTCTGGGAAAAAGTAATTTTAAAAAAATTTGGAAGTATGGAATTATTTTTCGAAAAGTGGAGATCTTATTGTAACGAAAATCCTACTATTGATGATGAGATAGTTGGATCTATTAGAAAGCTCGAGACTGAAGATTGGTTTGTTTTCATAGCAAGTCAAATAGAGAAATCATGCTTAAACTTAATAGAAAAAAACTACTCAAGTAAAAACAAGGGAAACTACAAAAAAGGTATTAGATTTGAAAATCATTGTATGGAAATTCTCAAACAAAATGGTTGGGAAGTAAAAGAAACACCTAATACAGGAGATCAAGGGGTTGACTTAATTGCGTCAATAAATGATTTGAGAATATGTATACAATGCAAAGATCATGAAAAAGCCATTGGAAATAAAGCAGTTCAGGAAATTTCAGCTGGTAAATTATTTTGGAAAGGTACACATGCAATAATAGTGTCAAAATCTGGCTTTACGAAGTCTGCTCATCAACTAGCAAAATCAAATAAAGTGGAACTAATCAATGAATATCAATTAAAAGATTTAGAAAAGTTTATTGTTTAAATAGTTTATATAAATTGAGTTAAGCTCTCTTTGTAAAGCAAAAGTGTTGTAAAAATTCCTGAGGCCCACATTAAACCTCTAGCTGTAGGGATATTAAATACATATGCACCAATATATAAAAAACGAAAAATAGGATGAATCAATGCTGCAATTATTGCAATATTAGAGTCAGTTAAAGTAATCAAACAAAGAAGACATGCGGGCGCATGTAGGGAAATACTTTCCCAACAATTTTGATGACACCAAACTGCTCTTTTTCCAAAAGACGGTAATTCATCAAATAAAGCCCTTGGAGCAGACATATTTTCAACAGAATATCCCGCTTTAACTCTCCCTATAGTTAATGGAATAATTGAAAATAAAACAACACCAACTGATAGACAAAGGCTCCAGGCAAAAGCTACTTGCATATGATTTAAATAATATTATTAGCTTAATAATTGAAGCTCGTTATCGTGATAAATGAAAAATCATTACCATAGATAAAACTTTGTAAAAAATGCTGTAATTTATAAAAAAAAATCATTTATGGATATTTCAAGGTTAGTTTTAATTTTTGGCATAAGTTTACTAATATATTTTGCTTTTCTGTTTTTAGGATTTTTTCTTAAGAATAAAAATCTAAAGGCACAGAATCTAAAAAAAGAAGAATAGATTATTAATGCCACGAAAATTTACTACTTTCTCAATATTTTTATATTTTTTTGAATATATTTAATGGAAATAAAATTTTATTTAAATAATAATAAGGGATATTTGAAATTAAATAAGACCGTTGCTGGTATATGAAAAAATTTTATAAATTTCTTAAAAGTTTTCTATTTATATCACTTTGGCTTATTTTATCCTCATTTTTAACCCAATATTGGAATACCTTTCATTGGGAATATATTTACTTAAACTTCAGAATTATATTTGATAAAGAATTTTGGTTTGTTGTAGAAAAAATTCTTTTAGGATTTGATATTGGTTACTGGTTAGAAGAAGCATTAAAATTTTTTAGTTATGAAATACCCAAAGAATCATTTAAATATTTACCAATTTATTTCGTATTAAAGTCTATTTGGATAAAGAATTAATTTTTATTTTAATAGATTTTAATAAATTCCTTGAAATTCTTGAATAAAGTCGGTGAATTTATTTTTCTTAAAACAAATAAAGTTCCTTTATCACCTCTACAGATTCTAAGTTTATTACTTAAATAAGTTATCTCTAACCACCCTAATTGTTCATTATTTATTTCTTTCATAGCATTTATATTTTTTCTTCCAAATTTAGGGCCTATAACACCAGCATGTGTAAATTTGACCCCAATTTTTTTTTCATTTATGTAATTAAGTCTTATTAAAATACCAGTACCAATAATTGATTTTATTCCTTTAGGTTTAAGTAAATTAAGACCATTTAAATTAAAGGGATCAAGAATTTGAAGGTTATCAATAAAAGGAGAATATTTTAAAAAAGGACTGTTAGAACTACTCCACCTAAGCTCCCAAACACCCTGTAAATCATTTCTATCTTTACTAAAGGAAAAATTATGATCAATTTCAAGTTGTTCGGCAATAGATTGAATCTTATCTGAATTTGGTGATTTAAGAAGTAAATTTAATAAATCATTTTCTGTTTCCATTTAAAAAACGCTGGAATATATAGCTAAGGATAAATACTTACCTCCATGTGCTATATTCTACCCAGAATATGTTGATTTGATGACAAAAAGCTATTGGTTAAAGAAAATTTCAATTCCTAATGCTGATTTATTTCTGGAATATATAAGGACAGTATTGCCTTGGATTAAATCTGTGGGAGGAGTAATAGTAAAAAGAGATTTAATACAAGAATCAACTTCAAATGAATGGGATGGAGGGCAGCTTGGATTAGTAATTGAATTCGAATCAAAATTTGCTGCTAAAAAGGCATTTTATTCTGAAGTATTTCAAAAATATCTGCAGTCCAGAGATTTAATGGAACTAGTTACTATAAGTACTCTTTAAAAAATCAACCAATAACGATTTAACACAAACATTTTATAAGTATTTATTACTATTAAATTATTTATGTAATATTTATAACTTCACTGGCAATAGCATATTTTGCAAAATTTAATTGTAAAAGTAATCCGTTAATGAAATGAACTATTCAACAGAAAAGGACGATTATTTGATGACAACTCCATACACAAAAAAAATTCAACAAAAATTTGAAAAGGTTAAATCTTTTTTAGAGCAAAATGGATTTAATCCTTCATCAGAGAGCTTAATGCAAGATATAGTTAGCTCAGAAGAATATATTGCTAAAAATGGCTTATAAAATATCAGAATATATTCAGAGTCCTTAAATAATAAAAACCGCCTATTAGAAAAGGTAATAATATTCCAATAAATAAAAATATGGATTTCTTTGATTCGCCTTCTGATATGGGGTTAATTTCTGGTTCAATTGCAAAACCATTTTGTCTACCACCGCTTTCGGTTGTATAACCTTTTTTATTCATAAGAAAAATAATCTATGCAGATTATCTCATGTAAAAACTTATTTAAAAAAATTTTTTACATTTAGAATTAAACTAATCTTAAGATCTAATAATTGATTTCAATCTGAGATTTCAATTTGGCAGCTTTTTTTAAAAGACCTACAACTTCCTTACGTCCAGTAGCAAACTCAGCCTTATTAAGTAACTCGCTATATTTTTTTGTGATTTCTCTATGATTCATTTTCAATATTACCTTCTATAAATTATAAAGTTACTAAAAATATTTTTTGTATAAAAGATATCAAAAAAGAGTTTAAGTACCTTTACCTATTTAAACCAACCTTTTTTCTTTGGTTTAATCTCTTCTTTAATAACTTCTTTTTTTCTACCAAATAATCCCTTTTTTTGGACTGTCAAATTCTCTTCAACAGGTTTAGATTTTCTGTTAAATAAACCTTTTTTAGGTTCTTTCTTAATTGATTCTTTTTTGTCGGAAATCTTTGTTTTTTTAGGATTTGATTTTGAATTTTTGGGTTTGCTATCTGCAAATAAAGTTTGATATACAAAAAAACCAAACACAGCAAAGAAGCCTAATGCCTGTACTAGAGCAGTTCCAAGATTATCAAACATTTAGGCCTCAACTTTGTATAGTGATTCTCTTTCTTTCGCTTCTATACATTTTTTATCATCAGACAAGCATTCAATTTCTGCCTTCTTCTCAGTATGAGAACTGCAGCCACCTGCATTTGCATTAGATATTGAAAACAAAGTTAGTACCCCTAAAATTAAGGCGCATGAAGTGTTAATCGGTTTCATGAGTTTTATTTTTATTATGGAAAAATAATTTCGCAATTGCGAAGATAATCTTCTCTTCTTCTAAAGTATCCCCTTTTTTATATATCTATTTGTAGTAATTAACTAAATCGATAATTAATATTGCTAATAATGAAAAACCTAAAATGAAGGGTAAATAAGGATATTTATTTAAAATTTTGTTTAGTTGATTTTTTGATGTTTGTTTTTCCTTTTTCTTTTCTCTAGGTGGTAAGCCTAACTCTTCCCTTCTCTTAGCTTCTCCCATAATTTTTAAACTATTTATGACTATTCTATATACCTAGTAGTAGTAGTGTATTGTTCTAGATTTAAATTATTAACGGTTAAATTAATTTAAATTTTGGATATATTAAAAATATATATAAAAATTACATGATAGAAGTAGTTTGGTCAGTAAATATAATGATTGCAATTCTTATTATTGGTGTTGCCTGGGTTCTTTATTACATATTTACTTATGATCAAAAATTTACTTCCTAGATAAATGTCAGATAAAGATCTAAGTAATTTTCTAAAAAAAATAGAGCAACTTAATCAAATTGCTGAGCTAATAAAAAATAATCCTAGTAAAAAGTTATCCCTTTCAAAATGCAAGAATCATGATGAAGTAATTAAATTAACCACTGAATGGGGTTTTGATATTGGTAAAAGGTGGGGAGAATATTAATTGATTTTATTACCAGCATTATTAAAATTGCCATCAACATCAAATTAAATTCCTAAGATTAATTAGTATTTCTTGTGTTGGAGTTATGAAAGAAATTGGAGAGATAAAGTCAAATATTTATAAAATATCTGCTGTTACAGATAGGGGGCAAAGATTAAATAAATTAATTTCTCCTATGTATGAGGAAAAAGCTAATGAAATGAATGAATTGATTGATGCTCTTAAAGACTTTAGTTTTGAAATATCAGAAAAATTATTGTCTGGAGAGTGGGAATTGATTTTTTCTAATGTTGAATTATTTCGAAGTTCCCCTTTCTTCCTTGCTATTGAAAAGGCATTAAATGATGAATCTAAAAGTAATCTTTTTTTTAAATTACATCAATTGCAAGTAGGATCCTTTGGCATTTCAACTATTGGGAGAATTGCTCAAAAGATTGATTTTGAAAAAAAAGAATTTATATCTACTTTTGACACTACAATATTTGGGCTTACAACTATTCCTATCTTAGGTTGGTTCAAACTATTGCCTACTTTTGGTGGAAGAGTAATAACCCTAGCAAGTGATTTAGTTTTAAGAAATAATTTACTTGATATGAATTTACAAAAGACAAAAGTTTCCAAAGTTGATGGACTTAATAAGATTCCATTATTTAGTGAATTACTTATGGATAGATGGTATCCAGTTAAAGAGGTATGGAATAAGTTACCTTGGAATAAAGAATCGCCAAATTGCCAAGTCTCAATTGTATATCTAGACGATGAAATGAGAATTATGCAGGATATGTATGGGTCTATTTTTATTTATATTAGGCCTTCAATTTCCTTGTTGAATTCAAATACAATCTCTAATGATTAATTAAAACACTGAATAATAATTTTGTAATTTATAGAAAAAACCATTAAAAATTTATTTTAAAGATTAATTAATAAAAACATCTCACATCTTAAATACAAATAGGTTACGTACATAATGAACATTTTTTTATTATGCTTAGAAATCAAGAAAAAAATTCAGTTGTTAGAGGAATATTCCTAATAGGAGGTTGGGGCTTAGGTCTAGACAGATTTTATGAAGGAGATAAAAAAGGTGGATTTTTATCAATCATTGGTTGGAGTATCACATTTTTTAGCTTTATCATTCTTAAATGTTCAGGTTATGAATATGTTGAGGGTGTGAAAAATTATTCAGATTATTCCCCTAACCCTCTAATAGTATTACCTTTACTGGCAGGAGCATATGGTGGCTTTCTAATAATTAAGAAGGCATTTAGATTAGCAAAGCAATTTGAGAATGCTGAATAATAATACCAGCAGGCAAATTCAAGATAATAATCCAGATCCTTTCAAATAAAATTTAAATAAAAGTATTACTAAAAGGTTTACTATTGCTAATGCTACTAAACCATTTCTGTTTTTTACATCTAATTTCTTGACTAAATTAGAAAGATAAACGACTGGATTTTCTGGCTCTTTATTATCCAAATTTTATTTAAATATTAATTTGACAAGAAAATATCACAGTTTCATTTGAAGAATCAAAATTGTAAAGATGATTATCCAAAAAGAAATAAATAATTTCTAACCCATAATTCCAGCATTTCTTAAAAACGCTTTACCCATATTGCCAATTACAAAAAATAGAGACAAATTAATTAAAAGGATTATTAATAATGCCAACATTTTATAGTTTGGATTTGTTGAAATTCCATCAAATCCATTATTAAGAAATCTTTTAAAAAGTGATTTGTCAATTTTTGGATTTTGTTGCTCAGAATCAAGTCTTACTTTTTCTTCTGAAGAATCTTGACTACTTGCTTTCTCTAGAAATTCTGTAAATGCTTTAACATTTTCTTCTTTTTTAATCCCCTCATTAAGATCTTTATTTTCTTCATTCAAATTGGGGGACGATTCGATTGAATTATTTTCCTCAGGATTAAGTTTTGAATCTTCCAAATTAGTATTAAATGCTAGGAGTATATTACACCATAAAAAAAACCCACTCGATCGATTGAAGAGAGGGTTAGCTAAGGTTAAAGTTCTTATTTGAATATAATAATTTATTTTGATTAAGTTTGCGGTTGTAGGATAATGAAGTTTTAAATTAGATTAAATTCAAGGTAATTTTTTTTAGTACATATGTTAGATGCGAATACTAAAAAAGCATGTAAAGATGATCCCTCAATAAGAGAAATTAAAATTAGAAATATAGAACATGCTATTGAACAAGCAGAAATGATGATAAAAGAATCAAAAATGAGCCAAGAAGAATTAATCTTTTTAAAAAGAAAAATATCTGACTCAAGACAGGATTTAGAAATACTTTATTTAATGAAAATTCAATGAATATAAATTTTTTAATCTTTTAAAAGAATTGAATTTTTGCAAAGTAAATTAATTTGTATATTTGAAGACTAATAAAGTTTAAAGAGAATGTAAGAATTTTTATAAAGATTCTTGTTATGTCTAAAAATAATCTATATATACCTTTAAAGGTTGTTCCGTACATCTTCATTTCAATTACTGCTATAGCAATAACAGCAGCTACATATGTAATTACTTAGTTCTATAAGCTATGTAAAGTCTTTAGATATTAAATAAATTAAAATATTTGTAATAACTAATTGTATGAATAAATTCAAAATAGCAATTTTTGCAATATTAATAATCATATTTTCCCTTATTGGGATTAAAAAATTAATTTATATAAATCAAGTTAAAGATTTAAAAAATAAAGAAGAATCATTTTTAAATGAATCTATACGTGTTCTAAATGAATGCTTCGATCTAGAAAATAAAAATAAAAGAACTCTTAATAAATCAATTGAATTAATTAAGTATTGCTTAGAGGAATATGGATATAAAAACTGATTTCAAAACTTGAATGATGAATTTCCTTAATACTCCACTAATATGCAAATAAAAAATTTCTCATCAATAATCTTGTTATGTTCCACAATTTTTTATTAATAATATTTTCCTAATTTAATTTTTTAAAATGACCAAAGTTAAATGTTCTTATTTAGGAAATTTAAACTGTGAGGCTATTCATCTACAATCTGGATGTCTTATTAGAACTGATGCACCTTTAGATCACTGCGGTAAAGGTGAAAGTTTTTCCCCAACTGATTTATTAGCAACATCTCTAGGTACTTGCCTGCTAACCATTATGGCAATCAAAGCTAAATCAAAAGGATTTGATTTGAAAGGTATATACTTAAATATTGAAAAAGTAATGACACAAAATAGCGAGAGGAAGATAAAAGAACTAATAATAGATATTTTTATACCAGTGAGCACTTCTAATGAAACTATTGATTTTTTGAAAAAAGCATCCAAAGAATGTCCAGTTACAAGAAATTTATCTCAAGAAATAGATATTAAAATTAGTTGGCATAATGAATAAATCTCAAACATAGTAATTACATAAAAAATAATGAAATACTTTATTGGAATATTCATTCTTTTATTTGGAATATATGTAATGACAGACTTGGCATTAAAGACTAGGTATACAAGAAAAAGACTTTCAAAAGGAAAAAAATAAATCTTATAAATTTTAATATTGCAGATTAACTAAATAGATTTATTTTTGTACTAAGAATTAAGGCAAATTTTAGTTTTATTTTTTCATTATTTTTTGGTCAATCAAACTAATCAAAGGGATCATGAAATTAACATTTATTCCAATAGTGCACCATGTATAAATAATAAGAAAAAATATTTTTATAAATAAATTAGGGGGTAAGGTGAAAAATATTTTGAAAAACCCTCCAATGAATAATACCAATATTCCAATTTGAAAAAGACCTTTGATTATCCATTTAAGTCCATTTTTTTTTATGTTTATATAAAACCAGAAAAAAACAAAACTAAATAACAATAAATATATAAAATTTATGATCATCTTTTTAGAGAAAATCTAATAAATTTGCCATTATCAAGGCATGATGACAATTATCACTTTTTTATCTGCTAATTTTTTTTTTAAATGGAAAAGTTATACAAAAAACAATAAAAAAATTATTTTTTTTTACTCTTTATTTTAAAACATTTTCGATTTTAGTAAATCAACTCTTTTTTGATTCACGCCCAAATCACTTTCTCCAACTCTTGATTCTGATCTTATTGATAAGATGTTTGATTCAGGTAGAAAGGATACTTCTAAGTCGTCTACGTACTTCATCCATTTACTGGTTGCCTCAGCATGAAGATAATCGCCATCAATTTCAACAATCTCAGTTCTTGGAGTGTTTTCGATAAATGCTTTAATCTCTTCAAAAGGTTTCTCAATATTGTTTACCTCCCATTCTTCTCGTACACAATGAGCAATCTCTACACAAGGTTTTAGTTCTATATGTGAGGCAAATGATGAAGAGGGGAATAAAAAGCTTGAACAAATTAAAATTGCTAAAAAAAGTATTTGCATTAAAAGAAGAATTTAACAACTCGTAATCTAACGAATTAAATTACTAATTTGTAATGACGAGCTAATTATTTTGGAAGAAAGCATATATGTTTTTATAGTCAGAATTTAATATATATTTCTAATAATCCCAAAAAAAAAAGACCTCTCAGAGAGAGATCTTTTAAAATTGATTTATATCAAGTGTTTCCTTGTTTCCACTGAAATAAATCAATTCCTCCTACACACAATACTAATATCACACCTAAATTCAAAATATGTAATGATTAATAGACCTCTATCTTAACTGTCACATGGCAAAAAATATAAAAAGTACTCAAACATCGAGGTCGGAGTACTTTTAAAGTTATCAGAAAAAAGTGTGTGAGGAGTTTCTGATGTATTTAATCTACTCTGAAGGTAATTTAAAAGGCTACAGTATAAATTACTAATTATTTAAATCTTTCAGAAAAATTGCGCGTTGATGAAAAAAATAATCAAAAACATAAAAAATTGATGAAAAGCATTTATAAAAAAATCATTTTTATTATTTCGGCAATTGCTCTTTTTTCAGTAATAGTAGGTGTTGTCAATTATTCGCTTACTTATATTGAAAATAATCCAGAAAAATACTTACCTACACAAAAGTAAGACAAAAATTAAGTATAAATTCACTTCAAAAAATCTATAAAGTGTCTTAAATATGTCTTACATAGACAGTCTTAAGTCATGCAAATCAAAAATACTTCAGTTCTTAATCAGAAGAATATTCATTTAAGTAAATTCAAAAATAAGCATAAATATCAAATACTTGAGAATTACTGGAAGAAAAGAAAGAAAGAATGTGAAAAAAATCTTTCAAAATTTTGCTAAATGATAATTATGAATTTTATTTTTTCTTTTTTATTAGCATCTGTGATGTGGGTACAAGTTCCTCAGTGGGAAGCTGACTGGTCAAAATGTGCTGTAGATGTTCCCGATTCATCATGTCATTGGTACGTAGCTGCTCCCGATAATACTTTTGGGGAAGGATTTAATTGGGAAAACGCTCCTTGGTTTGATGCTAATGGATTACAGGATGTAGCTAAAATTGAAAAAGAATCTGTAGTAGAAAAACTTCAGAATAACTAAAGTTTCTATTTCATCAATTAACTTTTAAAAGTATTTAAATCTAGTTGCTTAGTGGTTAACTTTTAATTAATTAAATAATTTTTATGCGTTTCAAAGTAAGTCTCAAAAAAAATGGAAAGGAATTTGATGAAGTTGTTATAGCTAATAATAAAAAAGAAGCTATGGAAGTAGCTTTAAAAAACAATCCAGAAGCTCAAGCATTAAATTCTGATTGGACATTTAAGATTTAATTATTTGCGAAGCTTAGGAATTAAAAGGGACGCAACACAAATAACGCTAATTGCAGGTCCAGGCGAAAGATTAAAGACAATAGAGAGAATGAATCCAAGAAGTGAGATACATAATCCAAAAAATGAAGACCTCATCATTGCAATTCTTAAACTATGAGCCTTATTTAGCCCTAACAAAGTTGGCGTAGAAAGAAGAGCAATTACAAGAATTACTCCCACTGCTGACATTGAACTAACAATTACTAATGCAGTTGTAAAACTCAAAGCAAGATTTAATAAAGAAACGTTTATACCACTCGCGGATGCACCTTCCGGATCCAATCCCACATAAACAACCTTTTCATATCCAAAAGTCATTAAAAGTATAAATACTAAAAAAGCAATTATTGTTCTAAGTAAATCTCCAAAATTTGCTGTCAATAAATCGCCAAATAATACTGCCTCCAAATCAATCCTTATTCCGAGTAGAGGGATAATAAGGACTCCAAACCCAAGCATTCCAGCAAGAATAGTATTCATAACTGCTTCATAATTTTCACTTTTTCTATTGGTTAAACTTTCCGCAATTACCGAGCCTAAAAGACCACTTATAACACCACCAATTGAAGGGTGAATTCCAAGCGCTAATGCGAGAGCAAGTCCAGGCAACACGCAATGAGAGATTAAATTAACTTGTAATAATCTCTTATGGGTGATTAATACAGTTCCCATCGCTGGGCATAAGATCCCAGAAAATATAGTTATTATTAATGGAACCAACCACCAGTTGTTATTAATAAAAGACATTATTCGAAAGATTCGGTATGATCAAAAATACGAGGCAAAAAAAGATTTTGGAAACAATGGTAACTAAGTCTGACATTACCAAAAGACAAGAGCAACTTCTTGAAGAACTTAATAAATGCGAGGATGAACTGAGCGGTCAAGAGTTGCATAGACAATTGATTGAAAGCGGAAAAGCTATGGGACTGACCACTGTTTACAGGAATCTTCAAGTTCTTATAAAGCATGGTTTAATTCGTTCTAGACATCTCCCAACAGGAGAGGTTCTTTACACTCCCGTAGATAGAGACATTCATCATTTGACCTGCGTTCAATGCGGAGAGACGTCGAAAATGGAAGGTTGTCCTGTTAAAGATATTCATGCCCCTAAAAAAAATCCAAGAAAGTTTCAACTTTTGTTTCATACACTCGAATATTTCGGCCTTTGCCAAAACTGTTATCAAGCTCAAAATTAATAAGGAACATTTTCTAATCACAGAAATTATTTTCCTTTATAGAGCTTATGTTTATCGCATCTAATTTATCTTTTATTTGATCAGGACTACCAACTGCTAAAACACTTTTATCAAGAACGATTACTTGATCGTAGTTATTTAGAGACTCGCCCCAATCATGGCTACTTACTAGCAAAGAAAGTCCCGCATCTGCGAGTTGACGAACAATTTTCAGGAAGTCCTCTTTTGCGGGGGGATCCAATGCCGCACAAGGTTCATCCAGAAGAAATATTTTTGCAGGGGACATAAGAGTTTTTGCTAATAGAGCTCTTTGTTGCTGTCCTCCTGAAAGAGAATCAAGTCTTCTATTAGCCAAATTAGCAATTCCTACTCTTTGCATTGTCGCTTCTAATTCACAACATTTATTAATCCAAGAATTAGGATATTCTAGAAGAGCCTTTATTTGAAAGGGGTTATTACTTCTTGATTTTGAATACTTTATTTGACCAAGAGATACCAATTTTTCAACTGTAATGGGAAACTTCCAATTCATAGAACTTCTTTGAGGCATAAGTGCCACTAGAGCTCTAGATCTATATAAATTTTCACCATCAATTTTTATTTCGCCTTTATCTGGAGTATTTTGTCCTTGCAATATCCTCAAAAGAGTGGATTTACCGGCACCATTTGGGCCTACTAGCGCTGTTAGAGTTCCAGGTTTAATCTCAACCGATACCTTATTTAAAGCTGGCTTACTTTTTTCTGTGTATGCAAATGTTAAATTTTCAGCGACTAAAGTAGCCATTAATTAATCTTCATGAAAAAGTCACTTTACAAGCTTACCAATAATACAAGCTGCGTATTATTTTCATAACATTTGATACCTTTTCTTGTCAGGTGTAATGAAAATGATTATCATTTTTAAGTATTTAATAATTTTTTATGTCAACTTTTAAAAGACTTTTATCAAATAAAACATGTTCAAGTAAGTCAATTATTAAAAATTCCGTAATCGCTGGAACGATTATATTTTCTGGTTTTGGGCAGGATGTAATGGCTAAAGGGAAGTCATACGTAGCAGTAGAACCACTAGTTTGTGATTTAGTTAAATCTATTGCGTTACCATCTGACGAAGTTACATGCTTAGTAGATAGAAAACAGGATGTTCATGACTTAAAGATCAATCCAAGACAAGCTCAATTACTAAATAGCGCAGACAAAGTATTCACTCTTGGCAAAGAAATGACTCCAAGTATGAGAAATTGGGAAAGTAAAAAGAATACTATTGTTGTAGGTGTTAGTGCAATAGACGTAGATGATCATTCTGATCATGAAGGTCACGATGACCACTCAGACCATGGCGGACATGACGATCATGCTGAACATTCAGCTAAGGTAGATGATCATTCTGATCATGGAGGTCATGATGATCATTCAGACCATGGTGGACATGATGATCATGCTGAGGGTGCTTTCGAATGGGCAGGTAAATTCCAGCTTTCTAAGGGTTCATACAAATGGTCATTTGAAAAAGTCGATGGCGAATATGCAGATCCTGCAATGAAGATGGTGATTCTCAAATCTAATGACATAGAAAGGTCTGAAGATTTAGCCAAAGAATTATTAGGATCTAAAGACTCAATAAGCAGAAAAAATGATGGAACTTTGATAGCAAGTAATAAAGCTTTTGTTCTTAACTTTGATCAAAGAAAAGAAAGTACTGTTTTTAACGTGGATATCAAAGAAGATGGTGAATATATATTTTTTACTGAACACATGCCTTTTGAGTTTGAAGCAACTCAACACTTTTTTAAAGACGTTTCAAATAGTGATGTAGAACCAATAGCACAAGTTCCAGACGAAGGAGAGGGGCATCACCATCATGACCATGGAGGTCTAGATCCACATGTATGGCATGATCCACATAACATCATAAAAATGGGAGATCTTATAAGCAAAAGTTTAAAGAAAGATATTTCAGTTTTTAATAGAGGTGACAGAAAACTAATTAATGAAAGATTCGAAAAAACTGATTCTCTCTTAGAAGGCTTAGATAGTTGGATCGTCGAACAAGTAAGCACTATTCCTGAGGAAAACAGAGTAATTGTCTCTAAACACAAAGCAATGGAATACTACGGGGATGCATTTGGTTTTGAAACCATTAGTTTACTTGACTTTCTTGGAGACTCCTCAAGCTTAAGGCCAGACAACATAAGTTCTACTTTAAAAATGTTAGATGAAGAGAAAGTTCAGGCGATATTTCCTGAACAAATTCCAGCATCTAAGTTATTAAGGAACTTAAGTAGACAAAGTTCAGTTCCTTTAGCTTCTAATCAAATATTCGTTGATGGATTGATGATGGATGGTAATACGGTTTCAGTAGCCGTTCACAACACTTGCACAATTGTTGATTCATTAGGTGGAAGCTGTGATAAAGAATCTGGATCCAATCTTGAGTCTGAATGGTACAAACTTTCAGATTAATTTTTCTAATAAAAACGGTTTTCATTTCTTATTATTACTATTATTAAACTATTGTTTATTTGGTAAAAATCATTAAATGAGCATCAAAGATAAAGTTCCAGTTACTATTCTCACTGGATTTCTAGGTTCAGGGAAAACTACTTTACTTAATAGAATACTAAGTGAAGAGCACGGGAAAAGAATAGCCGTAATTGAGAATGAATACGGTGAAGTAGGGATAGATCAAGGGCTCGTAATTAATGCCGATGAAGAAGTTTTTGAGATGTCAAACGGGTGCATTTGTTGTACTGTTCGCGGTGATTTGATAAGAGTCCTTGGCAACCTTATGAAAAGAAGAGATAAGTTTGACTATGTTTTAGTAGAAACGACCGGATTAGCAGATCCTGGGCCAGTCGCGCAGACATTTTTCATGGATGAAGAAATTAGTTCTGAATTTACTCTTGATGGAATTGTAACTTTAGTTGATGCTGCTCATATTGATCAGCAGCTAGGAAGAAGTGATGAAAGTTCAGAACAAGTTGCGTTTGCAGATGTTCTTGTCCTTAATAAAACTGATTTAGTCTCTGATGATGCACTAGATACTCTTGAATCTAGATTGAGAGATATGAACCGAATGACTCGAATCATTAGAGCCGAGAATGCCCAAGTACCAATCGAAACAGTCCTAAATCTAAGTGCATTTGATCTAGATCAAATCCTTAAACGCAGACCAACATTTCTTGAACCAGAATATCCTTTTGAATGGACAGGTGTTTACGACCTTGCTGCAGGTAAATATGAATTAATGCTAGAAGAAGGTCCCGATCCAGAAATGTCATTAGTAGCTTTCGCTAATCAAAGTGAGAGTGAAGAAGAACTTAAAGATGGTGCTGAATCCTGCGTAAGACTTTATGCAGAAAAAGCTAAAAGCTTAGAACCTGGTAATATCATTCCATTTGGAGAACATATAAACCTTAAATTGGAGGATAAAGGAAATAAATCATTCATATTAGATATCGAAAAGGGATCAAAGATAGGTTTATATACACAGCACACTGCTGAAGAATTCAATATGAAAATCATTAAAAGTGAAGACAATAATTCAAAAGAGATCCCATTTAATATTGAAAGATTCTGGCAAGCCGAGCACGAGCATGATGATGAAGTAACGTCCATTGCAATTGAACGATTTGGAGATGTTGATCCGGAAAAACTTAATACTTGGTTGGGCAGACTTCTTTCTGAAAAAGGGGTGGATATATTTAGAACTAAAGGCTTCATTAGCTACTCAGGCAACCCACAGAGAATAGTTTTCCAAGGGGTACATATGTTATTTACAGCGCAACCTGATAAGGAATGGGGTAACGAACCTCGTAGAAACCAACTTGTTTTTATAGGTAGAAATTTGGACGAGAAAGAGATGAAAGAAGGTTTTGAAAAATGCCTGATATAGAATCATTTAGCCCAAGAGGCATGTTCCACGAGGGATGGACAGCTGAAGTTAATGATTATGCCATAGTTTGTGGTTGGGCTAATAAAGGAAAGTTATTCATTGTTGGGGATGTAGCAGGAGGTATTTTTGCCTTTGAAGGAGATACTGGGAAAATTATTTGGAAAAAAGAAAATACACACTCTGCTGGTCTATTAGCAATGTCCATTCATCCAGAAGGAGAGATTTTTGCAACTTCCGGTCAAGATGGAAATATTCAAATATATAATTGTCACGAAGGTAAAGTAATTAAAACTCTCGATCTTGGCAAGGCTTGGGTAGAGCATCTTAAGTGGTCAAATGATGGCTTATTTCTTGCAGCAGCTTCTTCAAAAAAAGTATATGTTTTTAATGAAATTGGGGAAGAAAAATGGGTATCAGATGATCATCCAAGCACAGTGAGTGCAATAAAATGGTCAAATAATAATGAGCTAGCTACAGCCTGCTACGGGAGAGTAACATTCTTTGACATAGTAAATAATAAAACGAATCAAAAGCTCGAGTGGCAAGGATCATTAGTCTCAATGGAATTAAGTCCTGATGGTGATATAGTCGCTTGCGGGAGTCAAGACAATTCAGTTCATTTTTGGAGAAGATCAACCGGAATGGATGCTGAAATGACAGGATACCCAGGAAAACCCAGTCACCTTTCTTTTGACGATAGTGGAAAATTACTGGCAACTAGTGGCAGTGAAAGAATTACAGTGTGGAGCTTTATAGGTGACGGTCCCGAGGGGACTATGCCGGGAGAGCTATGGCACCATACCGAACCTATTTCTAGCCTAGCCTTTTCAAATAAAGGCATGCTTGTAGCTTCCGGATCTAGAGATGGTTCTGTTGTCGCAAGTTTTCTAAAAAAAGACGGTAATGGTGACCCAGTTGGGGCTGCATTCGCAGGCGATTTAGTGGGTGCACTTTCGTGGAGACCTGATGATTGTGCACTAGCTGCAGTTAACGCAAAAGGTGTAGTAAATGTTTGGAAATTTAAAGTTCGTACTAATTCTTTTTGAAGGAATTTAAGCAGGAAAATAAAATAATTCAAACTACCAATAGTTAGCTTTTAAATGTCTTTCCATACAGATGACTTCACAGTCATTATCTATACCTTTTGGGTGAATATCGCAATATGAGAGACATTGAAAATATTCGTCTATAGGATTAGATTGATCAGCTTTAATAACTTCTTTCGAATGATTCATAAAAGAGTTCCTCGATTATTTAAAATTAAGATAGACGAATTAAATATCAAAAGAAATAAGCAAAACTTACTAAAAATATCTCAAAAAATTAGCACGATTGATTACTACTCTCGGACATTTTTAATTAAAAAGCAATGCGTATAAAAACGGATTGTCATTAGAGAAATATTTTCCTAATTTTATATTGTTGAGTTCTAGGGGGTCTTTCAAAATGATCGATAGCCTGCCTGAAATTTCGGAATAAACCGAACTAATTTAATTAACTGCTCCAATTATTTTTTATTAATGTCTAAGCTTCCTTCTTCTGCATCGTTTAGGTGCCCTTTAAGAAACAAGCTTAATTCTAGAGTTTTTGCCCCAGTTAAAGACAATTAGTTAATTTTGGTGAGCATTAGCTTAATAGAAGTTAGCAACAAGGATCCATGATTTAGGTGCGTTATTAACTTCAGTAAAAAATATAAGTAAGAGATAAAAGAGGGCTTAAATAAGCCCTCTTTTTTTTAAGATGACTTTATTCTAGTTTTATAGATAATGATTAAAGAAATAAAATTTAAAAATGGTTCGATATTATTGCCCATATTGCAATCCTAAATATCAATTTCAAAGACAATCCTCAAAAGGAAATTTAATTTGTGGCTTGTGCGGAGAGGATCTTGTAAAAAAACCATTTATTAGGTTGAACCAGATAATTGCTTTAGTTGCAGCGTCATCATTACTTTTACCGTTGATATATACTTTTATTTTTTTAATTAAAAATCAAATAAATCCTCCTAATAAAAATTATCAAGCAAATGTTACTTTAATGATAATTATCAAAGAGACATTTTCAAAAAAAATTTAAAAAATATCGAGAGGTCAACCTCTACAAAGTGATTTATTTAAACAAGAATTTTTACTCTCAATATTTATTTGATCATCAATATTTTTTAATTTGTTTTTATTAATTATTACTTCAACTTTTTGCCCACAATGGTTTTTGCAACCGCCATTAATTAAATTATGTGCATATAAATTAGAAATATTTGAAATTAGTAAAAGAAAAATTATTTTATAAATTTGACGAAAATAAGATTTCATAATTAATATCATTTCCCACAATAAGTAAATAAATAATACCAGTTAATTCCATGGAGTGTTTATCAGTCCCCAGATATCAAAGAAGAAAAATAAAACTGCGATAACAACAAGATCCCATGCTCTTTCCCTAAAAGCCCAAGGCGCAATAAAAACTTCACCAAGTCCGTGAAGTGCTGCCCCTACAGGTAAATGATCAAGAACCAGCAAACTATGAGAGAGAATAAAAAGAAAGCTTGCGAAATATCTAAAAAAAACAAATTGCCAATTACTAGAACTCATACCTTTTAGATTTTTAAGAAATATACTTCAATGATCAAAATAATGATATAGATCGAGTCAAGAGATATTATTTTTGGTAGCCATAAATACGAATAAAGATAAAAAGCTAAAGTAAAAATTATTAAACGATAAAAAATATGTTTTCAAGTTATCAACCTAAAAATAGTTTTGATGAATACTTTAAGGATAATGTTAACTCTGCTAGAGAAATATTGATTCCACTTCTTTCCTCATTAGATAATATGGGTCTTGAAGAATTAAACAGGAATCATTCTGCCGCAAAAAAATTATTACTAAGACATGGTGCAACTTTCAGATTAAATGATACAGGGTTAAAAGGTACTGAGAGAATATTACCTTTTGATCCACTTCCTAGAATAATTAGTAAAGATGATTGGGTAACGTTAGAAAAAGGACTAGAACAAAGGCTTGAGGCAATTGATTTATTCCTAGATGATATTTATAATTCTCAAAAAATAATTAATGATGGAATAATTCCAAGAGAATTAATAGAGAGTTCAGAAGGTTGGAGACCTCAGATGATAGGTTTCAAACCTCCTTTAAATAAATGGTGTCAAATTTCAGGACTTGACTTAATAAGGGATAGGGAAGGAGATTGGCATATTTTAGAAGATAATTTAAGGTGCCCTTCTGGGGTTGCCTATTTTTTAGAAAATAGATTAGTTATGAAAAATATTTTTCCTAATCTTTTCTCAGGAAGAATAGTAAAACCAATTGATGAATATCCATCATATCTTTTAAAAACGCTGCAAGAACTTGCAGTTTGGACAGATACACCCAAGATAGTTCTACTTACTCCTGGAATTTTTAATAGTGCTTATTTTGAACATAGTTATTTAGCTCAAGAAATGGGTATCCAACTAGTCCAGGGTCATGACTTAGTTTGTAATGATGATTATGTATATTTAAAAACCACCTCTGGATTAAAAAGAGTAGATGTCATTTATAGAAGAATTGATGATGATTTCTTAGATCCTCTTAATTTCAGAAAAGATTCCTGCCTTGGTGTTAGCGGATTACTTGATGTTTTTAAAGCAGGTCATGTAGCTTTAGCAAATGCACCTGGGACTGGAATAGCAGATGACAAAATGATTTATTCTTTTGTTCCAAAAATGATTAAATATTATCTTGATGAAGAAATTATTATTAAAAATGTAGAAACGTATATTTGTCATTACCAAAAGGATCGAGAATATGTTCTAGAAAATTTATCAAAACTTGTTGTTAAGTCTGTCGCAGAAGCTGGTGGTTATGGAATGTTAATTGGCCCTCACTCAACAACATCTGAAATAGAAGAATTCGCTAATAAAATTAAAAATAATCCTAGAAATTTCATAGCACAACCAACATTAGAATTATCTACTGTGCCATCGTTATGCGATGGGGAATTATATCCATGTCATGTTGATTTAAGACCGTATATCTTGAGAGGAAAAGATTCATGGGTTAGCCCTGGTGGGCTTACGAGGGTAGCATTAAAAAAAGGCTCATTAGTCGTCAATTCTTCTCAAGGGGGAGGATGCAAAGATACATGGGTCGTAGGTAAATAATATGCTTTTGAGTCGTGTAGCAGAATCCCTTTATTGGATCAATCGTTATTTAGAACGTGCAGAGAACATATCTCGTTTCGTGGAAGTTAGTGAAGCAATGTCATTAGATTGTCCACCAGGGAGTGCAGAACCTTGGCTCCCATTAATTGATGCTTCAAGTGATAGAGAATCTTTTGATAAAAGATTCCCAGAGAAAAAACCTGATGACGTTATTAATTTTTTAATAAGAGATCGTTTAAACCCAAACAGTATAATTTCTTGCATTCAAATGGCAAGAGAAAATGCACGACAAATCAGAGATGTCATGACCACCGAAATGTGGGAACAGATTAATATTTTATATTGGAATATGCAAGAAGGAGAGGCAATATGGAATAAACCAAGACAAGAACAATTAAGTGAAATAAGAAGGGAATGTCAGCTTTTTTATGGAATTACAGATGCAACTCTAAGCAAAGATCTTGCATGGAGATTCAGCATTCTTGGAAGATTAATCGAAAGAGCTGACAAAACATCGAGAATTTTAGATGTTAAATATTATTTACTCTTACCCAGCTTAGATGAACTTGGCGGAGTTCTTGATGAGCTGCAATGGATTGCTCTTTTACGTTCAGCTGGTGCCTATCAAATGTTTAGGAAAGCTGTACAAAATTCTATAAAGCCTAATTCAGTTGCAAAATTTCTTTTACTTGATCCAATTTTTCCCAGATCAGTAAGATACTGTCTTGATGGGATAAGTAATACACTTAAAACGATAGATACCTCTCCATCTACTGAAAATCCTTCAGAATTAGAGTGCATGAGAGGTTTGCTTCAAGCAAAGTGGAGTTATATCAGAATTGAAGATATAATCAATCATGGTTTACATGAAGCAATCGATTCATTGCAAATGGATTTGAATAAACTAAATGTTCTCATTCAAGAAAAATATTTTATTAATTAAATGGTTTATTAATGAGAATTAAATACATTCACAAACTTGAATATAAATACGCAGAACCTGTTCAATTGGGAGAACACAGATTATGTATAAAGCCAAGGTCAAATGGATTTCAAAAGCTAAAGAATTTTGAATTAAAAATAACCCCAGAACCAGAAATTATTTATCCCCTTCTTGCAGCTAGCGGAGAAGAGATTAATAGAATCAGATTTAATGGATTAACAGATAATTTAATTATTGAATCAATTAGCGAAGTTGAAACTATTAAAAATCCAAACATTATTGACGGGGTTAAAAATAGAGATTTAACATTACCTTTTTGTAGAAGTATTATTAACAGAGATTTACAAGGCGCACTAGAGGGGTGGATGCCAAATGGACAACACGATCCCTCTGCAGTGGAACTTGCTCAAGAAGCTTTAGCAGGAAGCATTAATAACGCATTATCATTTACCTACCAGCTAATAGAGATCATTCAAGATCGGGTTAAATATACTAAAAGACACACGGGTCCAGCATGGCCTGCTAGCAGAACACTAAGAGAGCGCATAGGTTCATGTAGAGATTTAGCGATGCTGATGGTTGAAGCTTGTAGGTCTATTGGTATCCCAAGTAGGTTTGTAAGTGGTTATCATTTTGAAGATCCGTTGCCCGCCGAGTTAGATTTACATGCTTGGGCCGAATTATATATTCCAGGTGCTGGTTGGAGAGGTTTTGATCCAAGCGGAAAAGGATTAATAGACGAAAGATATTTAACATTGGTATCATCTTCCAAATCTAATTTGACCTCTGTAATTACTGGGAACTTTATAGGAAAAAATAATTTAGAAAATACTTTATCCTGGGAAATCAAACCTATTGAGATTAAATAAAAGTTAAATCTTTAATCTTTTAAAACCAAAAAAAATAAATGAAAATATTTTTTCTTTTTTAGTGTTAATTGATACGTTCTTAGAGAAATATATCTGTTTTCATTTGTTTAATCTTTGAAGAAAATTGAACTCAAGTTTAGAAATCCCAGTTATCAAATCAAACAAATCAAAAATGTTTGAATTGATAAGTTATGAAAAATTTCGCGATACAAAAGATGTCAGATTTTTTGATATTAGTGTTAATGAATCAAATTACAGAGATCTAGTTATTCACAGTGGTCCTGCGGTTAGCCCTCCAAATGAAGAAGAATTTAATAATTGGCAATTTTACATACATCACAATCAAGAAGATAATCTATTAGCTATCTCTGGGGGTAGAACATTTTTCCTTGTTAATTTTGGTTGGGATTATCCTTTTTATAAAGTTAGATTAGAGTCTTGTGGATATATTTTAAGAATACCTAGAGGAACTTTTCATAGATCAGTATCTGACGGAAACGGTTCCATAGTTTTAAATCAAGCCATTAGAGATGAGGGCGGTACAGTTGAATCTGAATTCAAAGTTACGAATAGCAAAGATAACAAAAAACTTCTTGATTGTATAACCAATCTAGAACCTAGATTTAAAATTTACAGTGTTAAATAATCTTAAAAAGGAGTCCCAAATTTACACATCAATTTAAAAAATTATCTAATTGTTATAAAATAATAATATTGAAATTTTTGGGTATGAAATTTTTTAGTTTTTTAAAATATTTTTTATGTATAACTTTTTCTTTCTTAGTTTTATCCTCTCCAGTTTTTGCTGGGGCAAATGTAGCTGTTAAGGGCGAGGGAGATGAAGTTCCAAGTTATGTTAGAGCTAATATTACAGGATTTGATTTTCATGGAGAGGATCTTCATTTGTCTTCTATAGCTGGAGCTGTTGCACGAGACGCAGATTTTAGTGATGTTGATTTACATGGAACTACCCTAACCCTTTCGGATTTAAAAGGTTCTAATTTAAATGGAATCGACCTGACCGATACTCTTTCTGATCGAGTTAATTTCCAAAAAACAGATCTTAGAAATGCTGTTTTAATAAATATGATCGCATCAGGCAGCAGTTTTGCAGGAGCTCAAATAGAAGGAGCAGATTTTTCTTACGCTATTCTTGACAGCGAAGACCAAAGAAATCTTTGTGAAATTGCGGATGGTATAAATCCAACAACAGGCGTTTCAACTAGAGAAAGTCTTGAGTGTAGTTAGCACTAAAATTATAAGTAAACTTTCTTACCATTATTAAATTTATAAATCCTTTGTTCTTCATCTTGAAATATCATCTCACCATTTAATTTGGATTTCTTATATTTTGAAAGTCTTGCTCTGTGTATATTGGATTTTCTATTTATATTTTCTTCGTTATCATAAATTCCAATATAAATATTTATATTAGGATTTGAAAAGGTTTTTTCTTCCTCTCTTAAAAAAATTCTCTCAATATTTGTTTGCGTGCTCTGCAGTTTATTTTTAAATTTGTCTAATTTTAAGTTCTTTGGATGTTTGGATTTTATTTTTTTGTAGACCAAAAAAATAACTCCAAAAATTAGAAAAACTAAAAATATATTCATTACCTATTTAATTTTTATTTTAATATCTACGCCTAAGTTACTTTTAGTAGTTAATATTTCTTTTTTTAAGATTCCATAAGTAAAGATTCTAGATAAAGTTTTTAAAGATTTAAAAACTAAAAAGACAGTAAATAAGAAGAAAAGAATAAGGTTCTCTACAAGAATATTTTTATTTTTATTTTTATTTTCTAAGTTGCTCATAAAAGTATTAGTTCAATTATCTTTCATCATTATTTGCATATGGGCCGAAAAATTCACTAGCGTCTCTTCCCATTACTTTAGCAAGATTTAAACTTTTATCTATATCCCATTTAGATGCCATCCCATAAAGAATACCAGCAGCAAAAGAATCGCCACATCCATAAGAATCAACCTTTAATTTTTTATTTTTAAGAGCCTCATATCTTCCTCCTGGAAATATTATGCCTCCCTTCTCTCCCTCGGTTTTAAAAGTATATTTGGGTTTTAAAGATAAATCAGAAAAAGAAAAAGCTTCCCCTGGATCAAGATTACTGCCTATTAATCCATCTAAAAGGATATTTGATTTATTAATTGTATTTAAACCCACCCTTGGTGTTGTACACAGTATTGAAGCTGATCTAGCTATTTTAAAAATCTCTGAATCAGATGCGGTAATAAAAATTCCGTCCATTTTTTTTAAAATGTTCCATTCTAAATTGTCTTTATGAGTTGGTGCTAACCTTTCTCCAATAACTGTTATTGCTCTTTCACCTTGAGAATCAATCAAACTAAAACCTCTTCTAGTTGGCTTGTCACGCCAAGCGACATGCAAATTTATTCCCATATTTGAAAGAATCTTGAAACAGTTTTCTCCATAATCATCATTACCTAATGACGTAAAAAAATGAATTTGGTTTAAAGTTAAATCAGAAAGTATTTTTGCGATAATGGAGCCACCACCAGCTGGATACTCAAGAGATTTTTCAGAATGAGAAATAACGCCTGGTTTTGGTAATTGATCGACCTTTAAGAAATTTATCCACTCAACATGACCAACAACAGCAAAATTTAAATTTCCTTTTTTGAATTTATAGTCTTCAACTTTATTATTCTTTTCAACAAACATAAGATTTTAAATACTATTATTAAAAGAAATATTTCTGACAAGTGAATTCATTTAACATTTTAAAAGATAATAAACAGATACTATCTTATCTTTACCTTTTTCTATCAATTTTGGGTGCTGTCCTTCCAATGATGGCAAATTTCGAATTTGCTAGGGAATATGGAAACAGCTTTGATATAAATAACTTCATTTCTTTAGCGAATGCAAACCCCGCAGCTCAGTCAATTTCTAGAGACTTATTAGTAGGTGCAAGCGCTATTTTTATATGGATAGTAAATGAATCAAAAAAACTAAACATGAAGAATATGTGGGTTGTATACATTGGAACTTTTCTTATAGCATTCGCATTCTCTGCACCTTTTTTCTTATTTTTAAGAGAGAGAAGAATTATTGAATTAGAAAAGATTAATTAAAATAATCTCTTAAATAGGATTACAAAAATTATAAAGCAAGCAAATGAAATGGATAGCCAGATTACTGAAGCATAACCAAATAGATCTAATATACGTCCCGAGATAAATGGTCCAAAAAAATAACCCATAGCGAAACATTGTGATAATAGAGCAAGTGCAAAACCTTTTTTGTTTGAAGGAGCTATTCTGAAGACGATATCTGTTGATGTTGGAAGAAATGAAGCAGTTCCTAAACTTACTAATATCAATGAAAAAGAAATTAAATAAAAAGCTGGGATATTTAAATAACTAGAAATAAATAATAAAAATGAAGCGAAAGAGAAATTTATCAAACTAAATTTTAGCCCAAATAATCTCCCTTTTTTTGATATCCAAGATCCAATAGGCCATTGTAAAAACAACAATAAAATTAACTGTATAGAAATTATAAGACTAATAATTTCTTTGCTTAATGCATTACGATATACTCCACCCTTAACAAGATCCAGAGGCAAAGTTACTTGGATCAGAGCTAAAGAGGTAGTAATCAATAAAATAGATAAAATTATTATTGTTGAATTTTTATTCCATTTCAATTGTTCCTGATTAATTGGATCTACTAATTTTTTTTGGGAATTTTCTAAGTTTCTTTTAATAGAAGAACTATTTTTAGATATTAAATATGTGATAGCTAACATGCAAAATATATCATTAATAAAAATTGATTTAGAATACAAAAAATTTGTCATATAACCCCCTAATAATACCCCTAGAAATATTCCTAAAGCCTCCGAACTTCTCACAAGAGCGTAAGCTTTGCGTGTTTCGATAGGATGACAAAAATAGGGTACCCCAAACTCGGCAGCAGGCCAATATATTCCTGCAGCAGCTCCAACAAGTGATTGACCAATTATGTACAAAAAAGTATCTCTTGAAAAAATGAGGCATAAGCTAGCGGCAATACTTAGTATTGAAGATGTAATTATTGGAAATTGTATTTTCTCTGTTTTATTAAGATAATTACCTGTAAAGAGTCTTGTTACAGTTCCAATTATTGCTGAAATGGTAAACCCTAAGCCAATATCTGTTGCCGATAATCCTAGGTTATTAAAAATAAGTGATGTTAAATAAATAACACCTCCTGCTCCAAATGCAGCGAAAAATCTTATCTTAGTTATTAACCTCAAATGATATGGAAATTGAATCCACCAATTTTTGCTAATTTGTAAACTATTTGGACTAATCACTAGTGAAATACATTTTTATAATTTTTTTTAGTTTTTGTGGTTTATTTTTTAATAATGGTTTAAAGGCTGCTGAAAAGATAAATATTAAGTTTGAAGAGATGGAAATCCCTCTTACTATAGAACAATTATCAAAATTAGAAAAATACAAAGATGATTCAACAGAATTACTAGATTGGTTAAAAAAAAATGGATTTATAAGAATTTTTGAATTATCAAAATTTTTAGAATATCCAGTTTTCAAAGAAGAGGGATTAAATAGAGAAATATTAAGGAGTTGGATAGGACGTAAAATTCTTACAGAATTAAGCAAAAGCATAAAAGTTCCTAATGATAATAATGGAACAGAAATATATAACACTATAGAAAATTTATTAGATCAAAAAAAAGAAGTTTCAACTTTAGAAATCATAAAGGCATTACCATCAGAAGAAATTTCACTTGATATTGATAATTTAATTTTAATAATTTCATCTTGGAAAAATGAATTATCAATGCAACAAGAACTTTTATCCAAATTAAATAAACTTGAAAGAACGAACCAAAATGTCTTCAAAAATACTGAAAAAAAATCAACTCAAGATCTTATAAAAATTGAAAAAAAAATTTATGCTTCTCACCGAGTGAAACCTTTTGAAATTGAAATATGGAAAAGCAATAAAACAAATGAAGATAAAGAACTGGTAATTTTTATGCCAGGACTTGGAGGCGAAATTAGTAATTTCAAATGGATAGGAAACGAATTAGCTAAAAGAGGTTGGCCAATATTATTCATAGATCATAGAGGAAGTAATTTGGAGTCATTTATAGAAGTACTCGAAGGTAAGGAAACAATACCAGGAAGTGCAGACTTTTTCTTATATAGAATTAAAGATTTAGATGCCGTATTAAAAGCTCATGAAAATGGAGAATTTGGTTTACCTAATGATTCTTATATTTTAATGGGGCATTCTCTTGGTGCTTTAATTGCACTTTTATATGAAGGCAATAAACCCACTGATGAATTAAATGACAAATGTGATTCGGCATTAAAAGACTTTGCAGTAACTAATTTATCTAAATTACTTCAATGTCAGTTGAGCGAAATACCATTCCCTAAGAAAAATACCTCTAATAAAGCCAGTGCTATTATAGGTTTTAATTCATTTGGTAGTTTAGTATGGCCAAAAGAAAATAGTACAGGAATTAAAACACCAACTCTTCTAATAGGTGGTACGTATGACCTTATTACACCATTAATGAATGAACAATTTAAAGTTTTTTCTGCTTTAAATAATCCATCAAATAGATTTCTAATTATTGAAGGAGCAAGTCATTTCTCTCCAATTAGAATTAATAAAAGCTATGAAGAAAATAATGACGTCTTCAAAATAAATAAATCTTTTATTGGCTCAGAGCCAATATTAGTACAAGATTTATCTACGAAATTTATAGTTGAATTTTTAAAAAATATTAAAGACCAAAAGATCCCTATAGTAATTAAAAATCAGAGAGATTTGGGACTTGATTTCCATATTTTAGATCCTGATACCATAAAAGAATTTTCAAAAAATTAGTAATCTATTCTTGGATCTAAGTATGCGATTAAAATATCCACAAAGAGATTTAAAGAAACTATCAACAAAGAGGTAAAAATTATAATGCCTTGAACCAAAGTATAGTCTCTCTGAGAAATTGCTTCGTGTAATCTTAAAGCAATACCTGGCCACGAAAAAGTTACTTCAAACAATAGAGCACCTCCTGCTAATGAAGCCATAGTTAAGCCAGAAATAGTGACAATTGGCAAAAGCGCATTAGGCAATGCATGGTTAAAAAAGATTTTTTTCCTAGATATTCCTCTTGTTATAGCTGCATTTACATAATCACTTTTTAATGTCTTATCCAAATTTACTCTTAATGAGCGGCTGAATATTCCACTTAAAAGAAAACCAAGTGTAATAGAGGGAAGTGCGAGATGATGAAGAGTACCTTTCAAAGCATTAATATTATTTGAAAGAATACTATCTAAAACCAGAAAACCTGTAATTTGTGGTTGTTGCTGAAATATTGGAAATCTACCTCCAATTGGGGAAATATTAAAAAATACAGAAAATAATAATTGCGCTAACATTGCACCCCAAAAAGGAGGGATCGCATATGTGGCAATTCCTAAAATTCTGGCAATATAATCAGTCTTTTTACCTCTATTTCTCAAGCCAATTAATCCCAATGGGAATCCTATTAATGTGGCACTTAATAATGAAAAGAATCCAAGCTCAAGGCTTGCAGGCAATGACTTAAGAATAATATTTAGGACTGGCTCTTGGGTACTGAGAGATTGGCCAAAATCAAAGTGCAATATATTTTTAATATATGAAAAATATTGACTTATTAAAGGTTCATTTAGCCCTAATTTATTTCTTAGAAATTCCCTTGAAACCTCATCGGCACCAGATCCAAGAATTGCATCGACAGGATCGCCAGGGGCAACTCTCAACAAAATAAATACTAATGAAGAAATTATCCATAACATTATTGGTATTAATGAAATTTTTAATAAGGAATAATTTAGTAGTTTATTTAAATTTCTACTCATCTATTATCTTAAGATCACTCAATGAAATTATTCCTGCCCCATTAAAAATAGGTTTTGAAATTTTGTTTCGTGACCATGCTTTTTGAGAGGAAATCCAAATGGGAATATAAGGGATCGAATTTGCTGCTATTTTTTCAATTTCAACAAGTTTATCTAATCTTTCAATTCCACTTATTTTTTCACTCTCAAGAAATAAACTTTCCACTTTTTTAGATCCCCAAAAACTGCCGCTGTAAACTGATTCACCTTTTTTACATATGCTATCAACTATTTCATTACAACTTAAAAGAGGTGTTAGATAGGCCTCAGGATCTGAATAAGCACCAGTCCAATCGAGAATAACTGCCGTATAAATTCCTAAACTTAGATTCTTGTAAATTGTTGTAGATTCTACCCCATTGAGTTCTATATCAATACAATCTTCCAAAGAACTTTTAATTTCTTCCTGCCATGTCAGGGCAATAAGCTTGTCAGCTGGTACATTCGATCTATAAGTAAGAGGTATTTTCAGAATATTTCCATTACAGTAATTTTCTTTTTGCAATAACCTTCTCGCTTCTAAATAATCATATTTAGGCCACACTTCTTGATTATCTTTTTTCAATATCGGAGGAATAATTGATCTAGATGGCTGCCTTAATCCATAACTTACTTTCTCACTAATTAATTTTCTATTAAGACTTTTTGCCAAAGCCAGTCTTAAATTAAGATTGCTTAAGGGAAAAGAACTGGTTTTGAGGCTTATAAAACTTAATTCAGTGAAAGGACTATTCCCTTCTTTAAACTGTTTATTTTTACTTAAAGTATTAAGACTTTTTCTCTGACTATCATCAATTGAATTTGATAAGAGCACGTCAATTTGTTTACTTTTTAAAGCCCCAAAAAGAGAAGATGAATTTGAGTATCCCACAAATTTAATGCCCTTATTTAATGGCTTGTTACCCCAATAATTCAGATTTGGATCAATTGCTTGTACTTCATTGGAAAAACTAGTCAGTACATACTTGCCAGTACCAACGAATTTTTCATTTAGAAATTTATCAGAATATTCTTTATAAAAAGAAGGAGATATTGGAGTTAAATTTACTGATGTAAGTAAACCATTTAAAGAACTTGATGGTTTATTCAAATTTATTATGAGTGAATATTCACTTGGAGTTTCTATTGATTTAATCTTATTTCCTAAGATATAATTCATTGTTCCAATTCTTTTGAATCTATCAAAAGTAAACTTCATTGCATTTGAGTTAAATGAAGTTCCATCATGAAAAAAAACATTTTTTCTTAAATTGATAATTATTTGAAGTTTATCCTTTGAAATAATTGGCATCCCTGATGCCAATTCAGGTATTAATTCACCATTAGAGTTTAATTCATATAATGTGTCTCCCAGAGAACTGATTAATTGAATTGCTTTAAGAGTATTAGCTCTAGCTGGGTCTAAAGATTCAATTTTTCCGGAACTTGCTACTATGATTTTTTTTGGAATTCTTTTTGAGCCGCAAGAAGTCTGTAAAAAAGAAATTAAAATAATAAATATTGACAAAACAAATTTTTTTTTCATATTTCTTTATAACTTAATTATTCTGAAAAATTATTTGAACAAAAAATTTGTAAGGTTATTTGACTTATATCTAAAGCAAATGTTTTTTTAGAATTACAGGCAAAAGGCCACTCTCTCACCCAACAAACTTTTTTACCTATATTTATACCAATTACTTGAAAAGTCTTATTACTATTTTTAATTTTTACACAAGCACCTTTGTAAAGGTTTTCAAAACAAATTAAATTATTTTTTTCATTTTTGTTGTCTAATAGTTTTGAATGAATCATGAAGGTGCTAAAACCAAACACTTACTTTCTTCGGTTTAACAAGCTATAAAGAAATTTGCAAACTATTTTTTTAAATACAACTTAATTGACTTGCAATAATTTTAACTTCATTTAGCGAATTTATTTCATCTTTCGATTTCTCAAAATCTCCATTATTTACCTCATGAGTAATAACGACAATTTCAGCTTTGTCCTCAGTTGCATCTAGTTGCACGATTGATTCGATAGATACATTATTCTTTCCAAAAATATCTCCAATCTTTCCTATTACACCAGGACTATCAAGACAAATAATCCTAAGGTAATTTTTTTTATTTATTTGTGAAGATTCTATGATATGACAGTCTCTCCAGAAATCAAAAGATAGTAGTGGATCAATTAAATTATTTTTTACTGAAGCAGCATGCAGATTTAATATATCTGAAACTACTGATGCAGCAGTTGGGCCACTCCCTGCACCTGGACCATACAACATGATCTCTCCAAGTGGATCAGCCTCTATCAATAAAGCATTGTTAACTCCCTTAACTGTTGCCAATGGATGGGATTTTGGAATCAAGGAAGGGCCTACCCAAATATTCAAAGCAAGTGAATCATTACTATTTATTTGTCTCCTTTCGGAGAGCGCTAAAAGTTTTATTTCAAATCCTAATTTGTTGGCATATTCGATATCCTTGAGATTAATTTTACTAATGCCCTCAGAATGTATCTCTTCTCTTTTGATTTTCCCTCCAAATGCAAGTTCACTAAGAATTGAAATCTTATCAGCAGCATCATGACCCTCAACATCTGCAGTTGGATCAAATTCTGCAAAACCAAGGCTTTGGGCCAATTTTAAGGTCTCCTTATAATCAGCCTTTTCATTTGTCATCTTTGAAAGAATAAAATTAGTTGTGCCATTTATTATCCCAACCATTTTTTTTATGCTGTTACTTTTTAATGATCTTTTTAAAGGTTCAATTATGGGAATTCCTCCGCAAACTGCCGCCTCTGACAATATATAAACTCCTTCTTTAGATGCAGTTTTGTATATTTCTTCTCCATATCTTGCAATGACTGCTTTATTTGCTGTAACAACAGATTTACCTAATTTTAATGATTTCAGAATAATATCTTTCGCTAAATCAACCCCACCCATTACTTCAACAATTACATCTATAGAGGGGTCATCAATTAATTTAAATGGGTCATCAGTTAATAAATTATCATCTAGTACTATATCCCTTTTTTTATTAAGATCTTTAACTGCTATTTTTGCAATTTCTATTTCTTTTAGAATTGGATGTGAGTCAAATTCAGAACTTAATATTTTATAAATCCCTGAACCTACAGTTCCAAAACCCACAATCCCAATTTTGCATTTTCTCATTTTTTATTTCTTTTAACTTTGAGTTTAATTTTATATTATTAGACCTACAAAAAATCATTTGCTTGCGACTGCATTTTCAATAATATGTTTAAAAAACCATTTGAACGTGAAGGTGTTAAGCTTGCTTTCAAACCAGTTTCTTCAATAAATTTCTTATCTATTTTAACAACCTCATTTGGTGTTAATTCATTTAACCCAGTAATTAAAAATGCTAACAAACCCTTGGTTATTAAGGCATCAGAATATCCTTCCCAAAATAATCTACCGCTTTTAATATTTGCCTTAACAAAAACTTCTGAAACACATCCCTTAACTTTATTTTCTTCAATAAGGATTTCACTACCTGGCTCTTTCAATTTTTTGCCTAACCACAAAATGTATTCATATTTTCTTTTTGGATCTTCTGATTTCTGCAACTTCTCGACTAATTTTGATAAATTATTGTATTTTCTCTGATTTTCCATTTTTTATAACTATGAATTAATCGCCTTATGGGTCTTCTATTATACAAATATTTCTTTTTCTGTGATAAAGCCCGATAAAGGAACATCCCACTCAGCTTTGGTTAATGAAATCGTGCTTACACAATTAGAAGTTAATACTCCAATGCATGGAACACTTCTCCAATCATTATCTCTCCTTAATTTATCAAAATAACCTCCCCCATAACCTAATCTTGTTAAATTTTTATCAACGGAAAGGCATGGTACTAGTATCATGCTTATCTGCAAATGACTTAATGGGGAAGAGTTATTTGGACTTAGTATCCCCTCAGAATCTTTGGTAAGAGGATTTTCATCCCATGGGTAAAATAATAACTCTTTTTTATCCTTACATCTAGGCAAAGCTAGAGTAAAATTTTCTTTGAGACTTCTTATATCTACTTCCTTTTTTAAAGGCCAATATATTGCCAAGTAACCAATATTTTTATCTTCCTTCACAATTGAATCAACATATTTTTTTACATTCTTTTCTACATTTTCCCTTTGATTAATGGAACTCTTATCTCTAAGTTTTCTAAATAAATCCCTCTCTAATTTCTTTTTCTCAGAAATAGTCATATTGAATTTTCAGTTAAAGCCTTCTTCATTTAGTTTTGTGAGTGCTATGGCCAATGCATCTGCAGAATCATCAGGTTTTGGGGCTTTTTTAAGTTCTAAGGCATTCATCACACCATCTAAAACTTCTCCTTTAGATGCCTTTCCAGACCCGGCAATTGTTAACTTTATCTGAGCAGGGGAATATTCACTAATACTAATTTTTTTTGAAGCCAAGACCATCATAATCACGCCCCTAGCTTGCACCACACTAATAGTAGTACTTGATCTATAAAAGAAAAATTTTTCTACAGCAGCTAAATTGGGATTCCAATGATTAATTAATTCATTAAGATCTTTGAATATCTCATAGAGTCTATCTTCTTCTTTATTTTCTTTAGCTGTCTCAATAACGCCACAATCTAATAATGTTTTTTTTTCATTTTCTATTTCAATAACTCCATAACCAACTCTTGCTAATCCAGGATCAATTCCAATTATTCTCACTGTAATTAAGCTTCTGCAGACAATTGAAACTTTGAAAGATTTTCTTTTTCATCTAAATCAAAAACTTTACAAAAAGCTTGAATAACTCTTTCACCTGAATCTACTTGTTCTAAAGGATCTTTTCTTAGCCTATGTCTCAAAGAACAAGAAATAACCCTTGCTATATCATCTTCTTGAACTTCAGTTCTGCCCTCAAATGCTGCAATTGCCCTTGCAGATCGATTTGTAACAATATCACCACGTAAACCATCAACATCTAGTTCTCCGCAGATTGCAGAGATATTCAATCTTAGGTCATCGTCCATTTGGACAGAATTTAAAATTTCTTGTGCTTTAATAACCTTTTGTTGAAGTTCATCCTGTTGTTTTTCAACACTCAAAGAAAACTCATCAGGGTTATCGTCAAAAGAAGTTCTTTGATCAACTACTTGAACTCTTAATTCAGCATCTCTAACTGTCTTAACCTCAACGCTCATTCCGAATCTATCCAATAGTTGAGGCCTTAATTCACCTTCTTCTGGATTGCCTGAACCAATAAGGACAAACCTCGCAGGGTGTCGAACTGAAACCCCCTCCCTTTCAACTGTATTCCATCCGGAAGCAGCCGAATCTAAAAGTACATCAACTAAATGATCATCAAGCAAATTCACTTCATCAACGTATAGTAAACCCCTATTAGCTTTGGCCAACAATCCAGGTTCGAATGCCTTAACACCTTCACTCAAGGCCTTCTCAATATCAATAGTTCCACAAAGCCTGTCTTCAGTAGCTCCTAAAGGCAAGTCAACCATAGGTACTTGTTTTTGAATACTCTCTAGATTTTCTCCTTGAGTAATTTTTTCCAAAACTTCTTTACTTTGTAAATCAGGATCGACTAGAGAACTATTATATGGATCATCTTTAACAACATCGATAGCAGGCAACAAATCAGCTAAGGCTCTGATTGTAGTGGACTTTCCAGTCCCTCTATCACCCATTATCATCACTCCTCCAATTCTTGGATCAATAACATTTAACAAGAGGGCCAATTTCATTTCTTCTTGACCAATTACTGCTGTAAAAGGAAAAACTCTTCTTTTCTTTGTTGTAGGCACAGTTTTAGTTTTCTTAAATATTCAAATAATCAATAGATGCTACTTCAGAAAATGTTTTTAGTAAATATCCCTATCAAATATATATCAAGTAAGTAGTAACTAATCAACTTTATACTTACTTATTTTTTTTTTGAATTGTTCAGAAACCAGTTCATTTGATGGACAATTCCTCTTAAAACATTTATTTCGTGCATTGATGTATTTGCCCTTAAAATAAAATTTTTAAATTTACTAATTTTTGCCTTAGAAGTATGTTTTAAGAGATATCCAATTCTCAAAAGCATTTCCTCAATCTCCACAAATGTATCATGTACTTCTTTGGATGATGCTAAGTTAAAAACTTTTAATTCAATTTTTGAATTCTTTTTAGAAGACTTATTTAATTCATACAAAGCTATTGAAACAGCGTGAGAAAGATTTAATGAAGGATTATTCTGAGAAGTTGGGATACTAAAAGTTTTATTTGCCAGAAGCAATTCACTGTTGGTTAAACCTCTATCTTCTCTTCCAAATATAATTGCTAAATTATTTATTTTTTTAAAGGATAAAGTCCAATCAAATATATCTTCAGAGGATCCAAAAAATGAACCTTTATTTAAATCAATCCTTCCACAAGATGCTAGAACTAAATCACAATCAGAAATAGCTTTTTGAAGATCATCAAAAATCTTACAATGTTCAAGAAATTTTTGACCTTTAAGGGCCATTTTTTTTGCTTCTAGGGAAAATATATCGCATCTCGGAGAAACAATTCTTAATTCATCAACTTCAAAATTACTGCATAATCTAGCAACGCTCCCTACATTTAAAGGGCCATTTGGTTCAACTAATATGACCTTTAAATTAGAAAAACTTTTCTCCAAAATCACTCTAGACTATGTAAATATTTTAATAAATTAGACATATTTACAGGGTCAATTTCAAAACTTGGCATTGGAGGAGTGAGGCCACCCGTAACTTGTTTTATTATCTCTTTATCATTTAAACGTTTAGTTATTGAATGCAAGTCTGGGCCAACTAATCCTCTTGCTGTAATTCCATGACACCCTACACAATTCATCTTAAAAAGAGCATCTCCATCATTAGCAGATCCATTAAGCTCAAGAGTTTCAGTAATATATTTGTTTTTTTCATGATGATTTAAAAAAAATATCAAAAAACCTATTAATGAAACTACAAAAACAATAAAAAACTTTTTCAAAAATTCTGTTTTAAAGTCTTTTTCTACTGCAGATGATGAAGATGTTGACACAAAAAATAGTCTCTATGTAACAATTGTGAATAATAAATTCAAAAAAAGCAAAAAAAATGATTGAGCCTCTTCTATGTGGAATTGTTTTGGGTTTAGTACCCATAACTCTTCTTGGATTATTCGTGAGTGCATGGAATCAATATAGAAGAGGCTCAGGGATGTTGGATATTGATTAAAAATGTTAATCTTGACTGTCCATAGTCTCTTTCATCAATAGTTTCCCATAAAGTACTTTTCTTTATAAATAAATTTGGAGAATGTTCACAAATAACTATTGAAGTTTTTTTTAAGAAATTACAATTAAATATCTGATTTAAAACTAATTCATGGAAATTGAAATCATATGGAGGGTCTAAATAAATAAAATCAAATTTTATTTTGTTTAATTCCATAATTTTAGATGATAGGTTTCTCTCGTAGTTTGGTTTTGTCCAGTTCAATACGTCTTTACAAATAACATCAATATCATTTTTTCTATCTTCTACATCTTTTAAGGAAAGAAGATTTTTTAAACAAATTTTTGAGTTGTTTTTATCTTTTTCAATTGCAATTATTTTTCGTGCCCCATGATTATAAGCTTCACAAGATATGGCCCCTGTACCACTAAATAAATCTAACCAGTTGCTATTTTCAACCTTATTTCTCAATATATTAAATATTGCCTCTCTAACTCTTAAAGTGGTAGGCCTCGTATACCTGTTATTTGGACCTTGGAGTTTTTTACCACCTATTAATCTTAAGTTTGTCTTCATCCGAAAATTTTTAGTTATTGAATATTAGAAATCCATCTTCTTAAAAGTTTTTCTCCAGTTTTACCAGATTTTTCAGGATGAAATTGACAGGCCAACAAATTATCATTTTCAATAATCGCTGTTAATTTTTCAGAACCATAATTAACCTGAGCTGAGATAATATTAGTCTTATCTGGTATTGCATGGTAAGAATGTACAAAATAAACCCAATTATTTAATTCCTTTAGCTCTAGTAAAGTATTTGGCTTTGTAGGTATTAATTGGCACCAACCCATGTGCGGAATTCTTTGGTTAACCATGTAAGGTATTTTTTTTATTTTCCCCTTAAAAATGCCTAGTCCTGGAGCTTTTCCTTCATCACTAGATTCAAAAAGGAGTTGAAGCCCTAAACAAATTCCTAAAAAAGACTTCCCACTATTAATCCAATTTTTCAGATCAGTTATCAAATTTGTATTTGCAAGATTACTCATTGCAGGATCAAAAGATCCAACTCCAGGAAGTATTATCGCCTTACAAGCCTTGGTTTCATTAAAGTTTTTAATTAAAATTATTTCTTCTCCAAGACTTTCTAAAGATTTTGTAACAGAATGAATGTTACCCATCCCATAGTCTATAAGTCCAATTTTATGCAAAGCTTTTTGTTTATAAATGCTTAGTTAATGTGCTCGAAAGAGTTGCTTTTGGTACGGCTCCAACAACAGTATCAACCTTTTGACCACCTTTGAAAATCATTAATGTTGGAATACTTCTAATTCCATATTGACTTGCAACATTTGGGTTCTCATCTGTATTTAATTTAAAAACTTTAATTTTACCTTCAAAGTCTTTTGAGATTTCTTCTACAACTGGTGCAACCATCCTACATGGACCGCACCATGGTGCCCAAAAATCAACCAATACTGGCAGATCACTTTGCAGTACATCCTTGTCAAATGAAGAATCAGTTACGGCTGGAGCTGATGACATAATTTAAGTATTCCTTTAAGAAAATTTAGCAGGCAATTCTTTTAAGTGATGCTTTCATTACAGATAAAATAATATAAGTAACAAAATATCTAAAAAAGCCCGATTAATCGGGCGATTTAGTGTGTGAGGAGTATGGGGTTTCCCCCATTAATTAATAATAACTCCTAAAGCGAAATTTGTTCACTTTAATACTTAATTCACTAAGTTTTTAAGATTTTCTCCATATAAAGAACTATTTACCCATCCCAAGTTGTTGAGCTTTTTGATAAACCTTACCCTCTGTTAGGAGAGATGGTGCAATAACTATTTCAACCTCTTGCATTTCTTTGATATTTCTTGCCCCAAGAGTACTCATTGATGTTCTAATTGCACCTAATAAATTATGAGTCCCATCGTCGAGCAATGCAGGACCTTTAATTATCCTCTCTAAGGATCCTGTACTCCCAACTTCAATTCTTGTACCCCTTGGTAATATAGGACTTGGAGTAGCCATGCCCCAATGAAATCCTTTGCCAGGAGCGTTTGAGGATTTAGCTATCGGCGAACCAATCATTACAGCATCTGCACCGCATGCTAAACATTTACAAATATCCCCGCCAGTCACAATTCCTCCATCCCCGATTATTGGAATATAACGACCGCTTTCTCTAAAAAAATCATCTCTCGCCGAACTACAATCAGCGATTGCGGTTGCTTGAGGTATTCCAATACCTAGTACTCCTCTCGAAGTACATGCAGCTCCAGGGCCTATGCCTACCATTAATCCCGCTACACCTGCCTGCATAAGAAGTTTAGCCACTTCGTAAGTAACACAATTACCAGCAACTACAGGAACTCTCATGGATTTGCAGAGATCTTTAATATTTAAGGATTCCTTGCCTTCCATACCAAGATGTTCAGTTGAAACAACTGTTCCCTGAAGGAAAAATAAATCTATTTTTGAATTATTAAGTGTTTCTCTAAATTTAATAGCAGCTTGAGGGGTTCCACTAAACGCGGCAATACCTCCTCTATCTTTAACTTCATTTATTCTACGTAGTATCAATTCATCCTTGATGGGTTCACTATAAATCTTTTGCATTAAAGGAACAAAATCATTCTTCCCAACTGATGCTATTTGAATTAGTATTTCATCGGGATTTTCATATCGTGTTTGTATGCCTTCCATATTAATGACACCTAGAGCACCTAATTTGGTAAGTTCTACAGCCGTGTCGACATCAACAACGCTGTCCATAGCACTTGCTATGATTGGGACTTCTCTCTTTAAATCACCTATTAACCAAGAAGGATCAGTTAAATCGTAATCAAGGGTTCTTTTCCCAGGGACTAGTGCTATTTCATCAATGCCATAAGCCCTTCTGACTTTTTTGTTTAAACCAAGTTCAATATTCACGGAATTTTTCATTTATTCTGATTAAATTAACAACTAAAGGGGTAATAAGCCAAGGTTTATTCAAAAACAATAGATTTTTTTTTAATTTATGTGTAAATGTGAGTATTTGGGAATTAAATTTATATTTTTTTTTTTTTCATTATGACAAACAACGATTATTATTAAAGAAAGGTTTTTTGTATGTCTGATATTGTAGATTCCGGAAATTCTGGATTAAGTGAAGATAACGATCGAATAATTCAAACCGACTTAAGAAATGAGATGTCTCGCTCTTATCTTGAGTACGCAATGAGCGTTATTGTTGGTCGTGCACTTCCAGATGCGAGAGATGGATTAAAGCCTGTTCATAGAAGAATTCTTTATGCAATGTATGAACTTGGTTTAACTAGTGGAAGACCTTACAGAAAATGTGCAAGAGTTGTCGGAGAGGTACTAGGTAAATACCACCCCCATGGTGATACTGCAGTCTATGATGCTTTAGTGAGGATGGCTCAAGATTTCTCTATGAGGATGCCACTTATAGATGGTCATGGAAACTTTGGTTCTGTAGATAATGATCCTCCAGCAGCAATGAGATATACAGAATCTCGTTTACAGTCTCTTACAGATGAAAGTTTATTAGAAGATATTGAGTCTGAAACTGTAGATTTCGCTGATAACTTTGACGGCTCCCAACAAGAGCCAACAGTATTACCTGCGAGAATACCTCAACTCCTCTTAAATGGATCATCCGGAATAGCAGTGGGAATGGCTACTAATATTCCACCTCATAACTTAGGAGAATTAATCGTTGGTCTTAAATCAATAATCCAAAACCCTTCAATTGAAGATAGAGATCTTTTTGAACTTATTAAGGGTCCTGATTTCCCTACTGGCGGACAAATCTTAGGAAAAGATGGTATTAGAGAAACCTTCAAAACAGGAAAAGGTTCAATAACTATGAGAGGTGTAGCAAATATTGAGCAAATTAAATCAGTTGGGAGGGCAGAAAAAGATGCAGTAATAATTACTGAACTACCTTTTCAAACAAATAAAGCAGCCTTGATCGAGAGAATTGCGGACTTGGTTAATGAGAAAAAATTAGAAGGGATTTCTGATATTAGAGATGAAAGTGATCGAGATGGTATGAGAATTGTTATCGAGCTAAAAAGAGACGCCTACCCCCAAGTAGTTTTAAATAATTTATTTAAGTTGACTCCCCTGCAAAATAATTTCAGTGCAAATATTTTGGCTTTAGTTAAAGGAGAACCTACTACACTTTCACTTCGAAAAATGTTAGATGTATTTCTTGATTTTAGAGTAGCCACAATAAGGCGAAGAACTGGATTTTTATTAAAAAAGGCAGAAGAAAGAGATCACATAATAGAGGGCCTTTTATTAGCTTTGGCTGCTATGGATGAAATTATTAATCTTATAAGATCAGCAAAAGATACAATTTCAGCGCGAGAAAAATTACAAACTGATCATGAGTTAACTTCTATTCAAGCAGAAGCAATCTTGCAAATGCAGTTAAGAAGATTAACAGCCTTAGAAGCCGATAAAATCAAATCAGAACATGATGAATTAACAAAAAAAATCAACCAATATAAACAAATATTGGATAGTAAACAAAGAATTTTTGAGATTATTCTTGAAGAACTTAATAAAATTGATGAGAAATTTTCTTCTCCAAGAAAAACAGAGATACTTGATTTAGGTGGCGGCTTAGATGATATTGATCTTATAGCTAATGACAGATCAGTAGTTTTAATAACTGAAGCAGGATATTTGAAAAGAATGCCTGTTAATGATTTTGAACCTACCAGTCGTGGATCAAGGGGGAAAGCTGGCACAAAGAGTAAAGATGATGATGAGGTGAAATTATCTATAAGCTGTAATGATCATGATACTCTTCTGCTTTTCAGTGATAGAGGGGTAGCTTATGCTTTGCCAGCATATAGAGTTCCTATGAGTAGCAGAACAGCAAAAGGGACTCCATCTGTTCAACTTCTCCCAATACCAAGGGAAGAAAAAATAACTTCACTAGTTGCAGTAGAGTCTTTTGATAACGATTGTTATTTATTAATGCTAACCAAGGCTGGATATATCAAAAGAACTTCACTTTCCGCTTTCTCTAAAATTCGCTCAAATGGCCTAATAGCTATCAATCTTGAGGAGGGAGACGCCTTAACATGGGTCAGATTATCAAAAGAAGGCGATAGTGTTTTAATTGGATCAAGAACTGGAATGGCTATTCATTTCAGATTGGATCTAAACGAATTAAGACCACTTGGAAGGACAGCAAGAGGGGTTAAATCAATGAATCTTAGAGAAGGAGACAATCTTGTATCCATGGATGTCTTAACATCCGATTTAGTGGATCAATTGGCAAAAATTGACGAAGTTAATAAAGAAATTGATGAAAATCTTGAGGTTAACTCTTCAGAAGGACCATGGGTATTGATAGCCAGTGCATTTGGATTAGGGAAGAGAGTACCAGTAACCCAGTTTAGATTACAAAAGAGAGCAGGGATGGGTTTAAGAGCGATAAAATTTAGGATTACAGATGATGTACTAGTTTGTTTGAAAGTCCTGGGTGCGGGAGAAGAATTACTTTTTATTACTGAAAGAGGTGTAATCGTAAGAACAAATGCAGATAAAATTTCTCAGCAATCTAGAGCTGCTACTGGAGTTAAATTACAAAAACTAGACGAGGGGGATCACTTATCAGAAGTAGTACTAGTTCCTCGTGAACAAATAGAGGGAATAGATGAAATAAGCTCAGGGGAAAATAATTAAAAAATAGTTAATTAGATTATATGGAAACTCTTGATATTTTAATTTTAGGTTCAGGTCCTGCAGCATTATGCTTAGCTTCTGAATTAGCCAAGCAGAATCTAAAAATAAAGGGGATATCAACAAAATCTCCAAATGAAAGATGGGAGAATACATATGGGATCTGGGCATCTGAATTGGAAGAATTAGGACTAGAATCTTTGTTATCCCATCGATGGTGCAAAACAGTTAGTTTTTTTGGAAATGGGGAAAATAAAAAGGGGAATATTCCAACAAAACATAATTATGATTATGGTTTAATAAATCAAGAAGCCTTCCAAAGTGAATTATTAAGACAATGCAAAGGAATTGAATGGCTTAATGATACAGCAAAAGATATTAGAGAGAACAATAAATTATCCGAAGTGATTTGTTTTTCTGGTCTTAAAATAAAAGCAAGATTGGTTATTGATGCAAGTGGGCATAAAAGTAATTTTATAAAAAGACCAGTTGAGAATAAAATCGCTCAGCAAGCTGCATATGGAATAGTCGGAAAATTCTCTTCACCGCCAGTTAATAAGGAACAGTTTGTATTAATGGATTTTCGTCCAAATCACTTAAATAAAGAAGAAAAACTTTCCTCTCCCTCCTTTCTTTATGCAATGGATCTAGGGAATGAAACTTTCTTTGTTGAAGAAACTTCATTAGCCAGTTATCCTGCAATATCCCAAGAAAACCTAAAAAAAAGACTTTTACAAAGACTGAATAATAAGGGTATTAAAGTAAGAGAAATTATTCATGAAGAAAATTGTCTTTTTCCAATGAATTTACCTCTTCCATTTAAAAAACAATTTGTATTAGGTTTTGGAGGAGCAGCAAGTATGGTGCACCCTGCATCAGGATATATGATCGGATCTTTATTAAGAAGGGCTCCACTCCTTGCAGAAAAATTGGCAATCTTTTTAAAAGAACCTGATCTAAGTTCTTTTGAGCTGGCAACTCAAGGTTGGGATATCCTATGGCCGTACGAATTAAGACAAAGGCACAAGCTTTATCAATATGGTCTACGACGATTAATGAGTTTTGACGAAAGTAGACTAAGAAGCTTTTTCTCAAATTTCTTTAGATTATCAACCAAGGAATGGGTTGGGTTTTTAACTAATACACTTCCACTTCCAAAATTAATTTACGTAATGAGTAAGATGTTTATAAATTCACCATTAAAAGTAAAACTTGGAATGCTTAACTTAAATTGATTTTTTTATTTTCGCCAGTCATCAATATTAATATTTGAGAAAACCTTATCCTCTTCCTCAATATCCTCAAGAAAATTTATATTAATGGTGGAACTATCTTTTATCATTCCAACTAATTTCCAGAACCTAAATAAATGCCTTTCTATCCTTTCTTTAGCGAGATTAGTTGTAGTTCCAGCTCTAAGGATAAAACTCCAATCAGAGGACTCAGAAAGAAGCAACTCTCTAGCTGCTTGCTTGAAAAGTCTTACAGATAAATCATCATTAAGTTTTTTCGAACATAAATCAACAAAAGCTGAACCTGCTTTTGTAATTTCAGGAACAATCCATGCATTTGAGTCATTAATCCAATAGTTATGGTAACCACCTTGCCCCCAGCTTGAAGGTGATGGATCACATATCTGAATATTTGGCTTTTGAATTAAAAATTCTTTTAAATTTGTTAACTCAATTGAAAATTTAGGAGAGTTCATCAAAATATTCTTAATAAACAAAGGGCCTTCATACCACCAATGTCCAAATAACTCTGCATCAAATGGAGCTACCAACAAAGGCAAAAAAGGGGAAGATAAAGTTAATTTTTCTAATTGTTTAGATCTCTCTAGTAGGTAGTCATTAGCATGATCCGCAGCCTTTTTAATAGCTTCATTTTCAAGGTAAAACTCTTTTTTATCTAGTGATGTTTTTGCATCCGTTATCCTATGATATTTTAATCCCAAAGGTCTTTTACTTGAAATACCTTTCTTTTGGAGCTTAGAGATAGGTAATTCCCATCCCAAATCTTTATGAAATTCTCTATAGACCCCATCTCCAGGAAATCCATCCTTTGCAGACCACACGGGAAGGGTTGACTCACTATCTCTACCGAAGAAAGCAACTCCCTTATTGGAGCAAATTGGAGCATAAACTCCATATCTAGGCCTTGGAGTAGCATTTAAAATGCCATGACCATCTAAAATTGCATATCTAATTCCAGAGTTAAATAGTATTTCATCTAGATTCTCATAATATGCACATTCAGGTAACCAGATACCTAAGGGCTTTGTTCCAAAAATATCTTCATGACTTCTAATTGCTGTATTAATTTGCCCTTTAACCGTTTCAGGATTCTCTCTTAGAATAGGTAAATATCCGTGTGTGGCGGCACAAGTAAGAATATCTAAATTCCCAGATTGATTTAAAACTTTAAACTGCTGAGTTAAATTTCCAGAACATTCCTGCCAATATAAGTATTTTTCATTAAGGTTCTTCAACAAAAATGCAGAGGCATTTTTTTCTTTTTGTGGAAGCTCGCTTAAGAAATCATTTCTTGTTTTAATCCAATATGGGAAGGTTTCCTTAATTTGCTCATTATTTAAAAGTGATAATAATGTTGGAGATAAACTAATAGTAAGTTTTGTATTTTTGGGATTTTCTTTTTTTGAAGATTCTATTGCTTGAAGTAGTGGAATGTAGCATTCCAAGATTGCCTGAAATAACCAATCCTCCTCTAAAGAATTTTTTTCATTTTTTCTAACATAAGGAAGATGAGCATGTAAAACTATCGCTAATTGGCCTAAAACATTTTTTTTTGGGTATTGCCCAACCATATTTTTAATTATTTATGCCTAAAATTCTATAAAAATGAAAATTAACCTTTTATAAAAATAGAAGCTTGAATCTTAAAACAATACTTTAATTAATAAAATTTTTTATATTTTTTTCTCAAATTTTAACCAATATTGTTAAGTCAATACCCAATAGCATTTTTTTATATTGATTAAACATCTAGTCAATTTTTTTTAATTAGCTTAATATAAGTTTAAGTCGTTACTTCTCATGTCCAAAGATCCTGGAAGAATTTTGATCTTTGATACAACTCTTCGAGATGGAGAGCAATCTCCTGGTGCGAGCCTAAATCTTGAGGAAAAGCTTGCTATCGCTCATCAATTAGCAAGATTAGGAGTAGATATTATTGAGGCAGGATTCCCTTTTGCAAGTCCTGGAGATTTTAAAGCTGTTAATAAAATTGCCAATGCTGTAGGAAAAGAAAATGGTCCTACAATATGCGGTTTAGCTAGGGCGTCTAAAGGCGATATAAAGGCATGTTATGAAGCAATAAGTCCAGCCCCCAAGAAAAGAATACATACCTTCATTGCAACAAGCGATATTCACCTTAAACATAAATTAAAAAAATCCAGAAAAGATGTTCTTAACATAGTTCCAGAGATGGTGAATTATGCAAAATCATTTGTCGATGATATTGAGTTCTCTTGTGAAGATGCTTCAAGGAGTGATCCTGAATTTTTATACGAAGTCATTCAACTAGCAATTTCAGCAGGAGCTACAACAATAAATATCCCTGATACTGTTGGATTCACAACCCCTAGTGAATTTGGGAAGTTGGTTGCCGAAATAAATAAAAATGTTCCAAATATTGATGAAGCGGTAATCTCGGTTCACGGTCATAATGATTTAGGTTTAGCGGTTGCCAATTTTCTTGAAGCAGTAAAAAATGGGGCAAGGCAATTAGAGTGTACGATAAATGGGATTGGAGAAAGAGCCGGAAATGCTTCTCTTGAAGAATTAGTAATGGCCTTACATGTTAGGAAAAGTTTTTTTAATAATTTTTTCAAAAGGGATCAAGATTCACCTACTCCACTTACAGCTATAAGGACAGAAGAGATAACAAAAACTTCTAGGCTCGTTTCCAACTTAACTGGAATGACAGTTCAACCCAATAAAGCAATTGTAGGAGCCAACGCCTTTGCCCACGAGTCTGGCATTCATCAAGATGGTGTTTTAAAAAATAGATTAACTTACGAAATTATCGATGCAAAAACTGTTGGCTTAAGCGATAACAAAATATCTTTGGGAAAACTTAGTGGAAGAAGTGCCGTAAGGGCAAGATTAGAGGAGATGGGGTATGACTTGAGTAGGGAAGACTTAAATGATGCTTTTGCTCGTTTTAAAGATTTAGCTGATAGAAAAAGAGAAATTACTGACAGAGATTTAGAAGCAATTGTGAGTGAACAAGTACAGCTTCCAGAAGCTAAATTCCAATTAAGTCTTGTACAAGTAAGTTGTGGTAATGCATCTAAACCTACTGCTACCATAACTCTTCTTAACACTGAAGATAATACTGAGGCTACTGCAGTAGCATTAGGGACTGGACCTGTTGATGCTGTATGCGAAGCTTTAAATAAATTAGCTAAAGTTCCCAATGAATTAATTGAATTCTCTGTAAAGTCGGTAACAGAGGGTATTGATGCTTTGGGCGAAGTAACAATAAGAATAAGAAGGGATAATAAGATATATTCTGGCCATTCGGCTGACACTGATGTAGTTGTTGCAGCTGCGAACGCTTACGTTAATGCTTTAAATAGGTTGGTATTTTCCCAGAAGAAAAATTCAATTCACCCACAATTTGATAACTTAGAAAATCCCAATAAATCATTTCTATCTAATCCTGCAAATTAAATCATTTCTCAGGATTATTAAGCAGCCTTAAAAATATACACAGAATAATGTAGATTAATTTAAGTATAAAGATGTAAATAATGAGAGAAAGATTAATTGGATATTGGGCACTTTCATGGCTTGGATTAATCAGCAATATAATCGCACTTCCAATAATCGCATTGATAATAAGTTTTGGACCGCCATTAAGAGTTGCGAATATAACACTCGCCATAAGCCTTGGCTGGCCTGCTGCAATAGTTGGAATAGTTTCTTCGGCTGCTCTTTTAGCGGAGAGAAAATGGGGAGTAACTTTAACTCTTGTATCCTTGTCAATGGTTATTTCTGGAATGGGCCCTTATTCAGTTGTAAGGCTAATAACTCTTCAAGATATTTTTGGAATTGGTGGTATTACTCTTTTAACAACATTATTAAGCACGTTAGCTCTTTTGTATTGGTGTAATCCAAAACATAGAAGAAGTATAAGGCTATAAATTATTTGGAGAGTTTTATGAAAAAGTATTATTCTTACTAGTTGGATACTGGATTCTTCTATGTCTAATTCTTTTCCATACACTCAAAAACGCCCTTTTGATTAGAAAAATTTCTCCCTTGGATAAATTACTGTCATCTAATTGTCCATCTTCTTGTCGTGAATGAATAATTTTTGATATCGTTTCTAAAGCTTCAATATCTGAAGCATAAATATTCATAGCTCTTAATGCTGCTTCACATCCATCTGCAAGCATTAAAATAGCTGTTTCTTTTGACTGAGGAATAGGCCCTTTGTATCTAAAATTATTTTCATTAATAGCGAGATTTTTTTCTTTGGCTTTTTGAAAAAAATATCCCATTTTCAGAGTGCCTTGATGTTCTGGAATGAAATTAGCAATGGATTGAGGTAATCTGTTTTTTCTAGCATATTTTAATCCTTCATCAACATGAGCCTGTAATACCTCCGCACTTTTGATGGGATCATCTAATTCGTCATGTGGATTCTTTGAGCCATCCTGATTTTCAATAAACCAATTAGGTGCATGCAATTTACCAACATCATGATATAGCGCTCCTGTCTTAATAAGGTCAATGTCACCCCCAATCATCCTTGTAGCTTCCTCTGCTAATCCACAGATTAGTAAGGTATGCTCAAAAGTACCAGGAGCCTCAAGAGACAATCTTCTTATAAGAGGTTTCTCTTTATCAGCTAATTCCAATAATCTTGCTTTAGTTAAAAGTCCAAATAATGATTCAAAAATAGGTATGAATAATATTGTGAAAAGCATTACTATTGCTAATAAAAAGGAATCTGAAAAAATATTACTATTAGCAAAAACAAATTCTTGGTTTTCAATGAGAAATATTTTATCTTTACCTATCAATATCCATTGACTTAAAAAAGCTCCTGTGGGGACAAAAATAGATAATTGGAGCAACTGTGCTCTACTTCTAATTCTTCCTCCAAGTACAGATACTACTGAGGCACAAATTAAAGAAATAAAGAATAAATTATTGTTTATAGTTATTGATGGGTCAGGCCAACTAATGCTGGCTATTGATACCCAAGCCAAAGCCGTGATACTCCCCATCCCTTGAGATATTACTAAAGCAGGTGGAATAAGGATTGATAGTGTACTTATGTTTGAGGCAAAAACTAATTTCGTAGCCTGCACAGTTAAAAGAAGAGTTATGATCAAGATAATTTGTCTTGAAGTAATTTTAGGATTCTCCTTTTTGGAAACTAATATTAAAATTCCAGAACTTATTAGTACTTCAGTAAAAGTCAATAACCAAGAATAGAAGGCTGAAAGGTCTAAAGGTGATGTTAAAAGTAATTTGTAAGAAGAAATTATTGAAATTAAAATGCATATTAGAAAAATTATAAGATTGTCAATTTTTGAAATTGCAATTAATCGTTTTATTGGAACTTGACTTCTCCTCCATAGATAAAACAATTTTTTTAAGGAAGTTGTAATGTTTTGCACAGAATATGAATAAATCTATTTGATTAATTTAAGATTATAGGCATGCTAGGTGTAAAAGGGAGATGTTTTTCTAAATGTCATTAAAATTAGATGGTAAAAAATTATCTCTTGAAATTGAGGAAAAATTAATTAACTATATTTCTAGTAATCAAAAAATTGCAAAAAGAGCTCCCGGTTTAGCCGTAATAAGAATAGGGGAGGACCCAGCAAGTGGTGTTTATGTTAAGAATAAGGAAAAAGCATGTTCAAGAGTTGGAATTAAAAGCTTTATCTTTCACCTAAAAGAAAATGTAGAACAAAAAGAAGTTGAAGAATTAATAAACAAACTTAACTTTGACAATACGATTGATGGAATGTTGCTACAACTGCCCATCGCAAAAAAGTTTGATGAGCAAAGATTAATTAGTTTTATCAATCCAAGCAAAGATGTTGATGGATTAAATGAAAAAAACATTGGTAAATTAGTTAAAAATGAGCCAGCAATGAGATCTTGTACACCTGCAGGAATTATTAATTTACTAAGATCCCAAAATATTTCAATTGAAGGTAAGAAAATTGTTGTTATTGGAAGAAGTTTACTAGTTGGGAAGCCTTTATCACTGATGTTATTAAATCTAAATGGCACTGTAACAATGACTCATTCAAAAACATTAAATTTAAATAAAGTCTGTAAAGAAGCTGACATACTAATCGCTGCTGCAGGAAAACCTAATCTCATTGACTCTAGTTTTGTGAAGGAGGGAGCAGTAATTATTGATGTTGGAATACATAGATTAAAAAGTTCCGACAAAAATAAAACCCGATTATGTGGAGATGTATTATTAGAAGATGTTATTCCTAAAGTATTTGCTTACACACCTGTGCCTGGAGGTGTTGGACCAATGACTGTAACAATGTTACTGGTAAATACTATTTCCAGCTGGCAAAAACAATTTGGTTTATCATCAACTCTTAATGACCTATTGCCATAAATCCAAAGATGAAAAAATTATTACTAAAGATATAAAATGAATGAAGTTATAAAAAATATTCCTGATTTCGAAAAATATCTCCAAGACACAAAAAAGGTCGTAGAAGAAGCACTTGATTTCTCCCTAGGCCCTGAGAATCCAGAAATACTAAGAGAATCAATGAGATATTCACTTTTAGCTGGAGGGAAAAGAATACGTCCAATTTTATGTTTAGCATCTTGTTCACTAGCTGGAGGAGAACCATCGCTAGCTGTTCCTACTGCAGTAGCGATAGAGATGATTCATACCATGTCCTTGATTCATGATGATTTACCAGCGATGGACAATGATGACTTGAGAAGAGGACGGCCAACAAATCATAAAGTTTATGGAGATGCGATAGCTATTCTTGCTGGCGATGCATTATTAACCAGGGCTTTTGAAATGGTTTCTTTAAGAAGCCCTGGAGTCGATCCCACTAGATTATTAAATGTAGTTGGTGAACTATCCTTAGTTGCTGGTGCACCCGGCCTCGTAGGGGGGCAAGTTGTTGATTTAGAGTGTGAAGGCAAAGAAGTTGACCTTGAAACACTCGAATATATACATCTTCATAAAACTGGAGCTTTATTAAAAGCCTGCGTAAGAACAGGTGCGATGATAGCAGGAGCTAATGAAAAATTATTACAAGCTCTAACAATATATGCAGAGGGGATAGGGTTAGCATTTCAAATCATAGATGATATCCTCGATTTGACTTCAAGCAGTGAAACACTTGGGAAAACCGCAGGTAAAGATCTTTTAGCTGACAAAACTACATATCCAAAATTACTTGGAATGGAAGAGTCAAAGAAAAGAGCTATTGATTTAGTAGAAAAAGCAAAAAAGGCAATTGAACCTTGGGGTCCAGATGCAAAGTATTTAATATCCCTAGCTGACTTTATTACGAATAGAGATAGATAAAAAATTAAATTTATGTCTGAGTTTATTTCCTTTTTTAATAATTCTGTTCTTTTCTGGAGTTTATTAGCTTGTTTATTAGCTCAATTTTTTAAGATCATATTTAATTTCTTTTCTACAGGAACGTTAAGATTCGGAATTATGTTTGAAACAGGTGGTATGCCTTCAAGTCATTCCGCCTTAATAACTGGTGCTGCATCTGGTATAGGTTATGAGTTGGGATTTGATAGCTCATTATTCGCATTATCGGTTGCTGTAGCACTAATAGTTATGTATGACGCTAGTGGCGTTCGAAAATCAGCTGGAATACAAGCTGCAGAAATCAATAAAATATCAAAAAAACTAGACCCTCAATCTGAATTATTTTTAAAAGAAACCCTTGGGCATACAAAAGTTGAAGTCATAGTGGGGAGTTTTTTAGGACCATTAATTACTTTGCCTGGAATGTTTTTTTTAGGTTCCCCTCTCAAAATATTTGATTTGATAATGAATTAAGAATCTTTTGAAAAACTAATTTGGGTGGCATCTAAAAAGTTTTTTGCAACTTCTGGAGAACTTGGCAAATGTAAATGAATCCAACTTGCATGTAATTTATCATCAAAAAAGCCTTCATTTTTGTATTCAGTTTTCCAAGATTTAATTTTCCATGGGGAAGAAATTTTCTTCTGATGTTCAGCTTTTCTTAAATCATGTTCAGATAAATAATTTTCAATTTCCCAATAATGAAATTCATGTCCTCTAATTAATTGATTTTGTTTAATGATCGGAGTATCTTTTAAACCCTCAATATATCTATAACCTACTGAAAGTTTACTTTTTTTTGATCTAAAAGGCAGGATACCACTCATTTTATGATTATTACCATTTTCATCTTTTATAAAGTCTCCTAAAATCATCATCCCTCCACACTCTGCATATATAAATCCATTTTTGCGGAATTTCCTTAACGAATTTAAGCTTTTTATTGAGTTACTAATGTGATAAGCGTATTTTTCAGGGAATCCCCCTGGAATAATTAAAGAAGAAGCCTCACTAGGTATTTCTTCATTATCAAAAATACTCCATGAAATCAATGGAATTCCTATTTCACTCAAAAACTCCTTAGTTTCGGGGTATTGAAAATGAAAGATTTTATCTTCTGCAATTGCAATAGGTTTACTTTTATCAATTTTTAAATCTTCAAAACTGACAGAATTAAGTATTTTTTGTTGAGGAGATTTTAGGAATTTAATTAGAGAAAATACATCAAGATTTCTTTCAGCGAAATCCGCAAAATATTCAACATCAATTTCTTTACCATTATCCAATGGAGAAATCAATCCTAAATTAGCTTTGTCTAAAGTTATTTTTGAATCTGATGGTAAAAAACCAAGAATTTCTATATCTTCATTTTTAAAAACTTCTTCGATTAATTTTTTATGTCTATCTGAATTAACGTTGTTAAATATAATTCCTACTATTGACAACTCACTATCGAATTCTCTAAAACCTCGAACAGTCGCTAAAAGAGAAGCAACTTGACCTCTTGCATTAACAATAAAGATTACTGGAACATTGAGAAGTTTAGAGATATTTGCTGTGCTGGAATAGGTCGTTGACCCTAACCCATCAAATAGACCCATTGCTCCTTCAATTAATGAGAATTCATATTGCAAAGAATGTTTTAAAAAACTTTCTTGGACCCATTCCTCACCACTTAAAAAAATATCTAAATTCCTACAAATAGGTTGGCCAATAGAACTAAGCTGTTGTTGATCAAGATAATCTGGGCCTACCTTAAAAGTTTGTATCTTTATCCCTTTAGAGAACGCCCAGCAAGATATCAAAAGCGATAATGTAGTTTTCCCACTATCAGTTGAAGGAGAAGATATTACACAAGGCATTTATTAGTTTTTAAAACCATTAAATATTTGAAGAGCTATTTTAATAGAGTTTTCAAAAAGAGGACTTGTATGACCTCTACTACTTCCCAATAATTTACTAACATCATGCTCTGATGTGGAAAAAGAATTTGGAACAACTTGTTCTATCAATTCCATATTAGCCATTCCCCCTGCTTCAAGTCTCATACATTCCACTGATTCACAACCAAGAATTACACAAGTATTATTTTTTTGAACCTCGCTAATTTTTGAAATCAACCTCAATCCAACAACTTGTCCTGAATGAATACTTGGATTTCCCAAAGATAGGGGTTTAATTGATGCAGAAATTATTTCGCCATTAATCCTTTCAAACTCTATTTTTGTTGATTCTGTATGCCTTTCAACTCTTAGAAAAGACCAACCAAGTTTATCGCAAATCCATGAGATCAAAAACAAAGCTTGAATAACATGATCTCCTGCAATATCAATATCAATATCAGTAATATGATCTAAAATTGGTCTCCTCGAAGGCGGATCAAAAATCATTGCTAATGACTCCCTCCAATTTTTCAACCTAACCCAATTTAAATCATTAATAGCCTTATTTGAATTATTTAATTGATCTAAAACTTTTAGACATCTATTAGGTGATCCAAAAGCACTATCAATTATTAACCTTAGACCATAATCAGTAAAATATTCGAAAATTTCAGGGGATTCATCCAAGCTTCCATTCCACCACAACCAAGAAGGTAATTTATCAATAGATAATTCATCAATTATTTTTAATCCTTTATTGGATATTGAGGCTGAGTCCCCTCTAATTACAACTAAATCACCACATATAGATTGTGTATCTGGAGTATCACTTAATGGACAGTAAGCTGACACAAAAGTTTTGATATCTGGATTCTTATTTAACGTTGGAGCTAGAGTTATTAATCTTCTTGGATTCAATGTACTTATTGATGATTCAAAAAATTGTCCTCTAAAGTCTTCAACGTCTTTATTGGAAAAATTTTCCTTCAATAAATTCAATAATTCTTCACTGTTGAGGGCAGTACTGATAGGAAGTCCTTGATCTAATATAAATTTTTTAGCAATTTCAATTATCTCTGGACTTAAATTTCCAGTAATTGGCCCATTTACTAATCCTTTTTGAACCAAACATTGTTCTAACCAAGAAGGCTGCCAGACCATTAATGTAAAAGTATTAGCTCCAGTATTATCTTTATCTTCTGAAATCCATAATTTGTTAAGATAATTAGAAATTTCCTGATAAGGCAGCTCTAATGGGGTTTGAAGTGTTAATTGAGGTCTCATTTTTAAGGTCTGCGCCAGAAAATATTATCTTTTGAAAGTAATTGATCCGACTCAGGAGGTCCCCAAGTCATAGATTCATAATTATAAATAGGTAACTTCCAAGGGGAATTATCCATCAATTCTATTAATGGCGTATAAAGTTTCCAGGCAGCCTCGACTTCATCACTTCTAGTAAATAAGGTTGGGTCAGAAAGCATTGCATCAGCTAATAATCTTACATAGCCTTCATCTGAGGGTTCACCAAATGATTCATCGTAAGAAAACTCCATCTCAACAGGTCTGGATTTCATTCCAGAGCCAGGAGATTTTACTTCAAACTTGAAAGTAGCACCTTCATTTGGCTGAATTCTAAGGATAAGTTGATTTGGGGCAGGATTAATTATTGTCGATTCAAATAAATGGACAGGAACATCCTTAAAAGTTAGGACTATTTCTCCAAGCCTTTTAGGTAATCTTTTTCCTGTTCTCAAGTAAAAAGGAACCCCTTGCCAACGCCAGTTATCAACGAAAACTTTTGTCGCGATATAAGTTTCTGTTGTGCTATTACAATTAACCCCATCTTCCTGCCTATAACCTTTGAGTCGATTTGAGATGTTTCCTCCTTCTCCATATTGACCTCTTATGCAACAATTCCAAGGTTCATTTTCGTCAGCAAGTTTTGAAGCTTGAAGAACCTTAGCTTTTTCATTTCTTATTGCTTCTGGTTCAAATTTCCCAGGAGGTTCCATAGCAGTAACAGCAAGCATTTGAGTCATATGATTTTGAAGCATATCTCTTAAAGCACCAGAGCTTTCGTAATAACCTGCTCGATCTTCAACACCTACTGTTTCAGATGAAGTAATTTGAATACTTGATATATAATTTCTGTTCCATATTGGTTCAAAAATAGTGTTCGCAAACCTTAAAACAAGAATATTTTGAACCGTCTCTTTACCTAAATAATGATCAATCCTATAAATCTGACTTTCTTCAGCACAACTTTGAACTATCTTATTTAATTTTTTTGCACTTGAATAATCTCTTCCAAAAGGTTTTTCAATCACTAAACGACTTTTCTTAGGGTCATCTAAGAGGCCAGCTGCTTTAAGAGCTTTACATCCACTTGCATAGAAATTAGGAGAAACTGATAAATAAAATGTTCTATTCCCATGAGTAGCTTGTGTTTTATCAATTTCATTTAATCTTTTAGAAAGCCGTACGACATGATCACTTTGTTGTAAATCAACTGGTTCATAGAAAAGATAATTAGAAAATTGTTCCCACTCCCTTTCTTTTCCAGCTATTTGATTAGATAGCTTTACTTTCATCTTTTCTCTAAACTCATTATCAGTCCAAGGTCTTCTCGCACAACCAATGATTCCAAATTCACTAGGAATTCTTCTTTGCAAATAGAGTTCAAATAAGGCTGGTATTAATTTTCTATGAGTAAGGTCTCCACTAGCACCAAATATTACTAAGCATTGAGGAAAAATTACTCTTTCCTGTCGTAAACCTAATCTTAGAGGATTACTTAAAGTTGAGTGCATCTTTTTAGTATTCTTATTTTAAAATCCTATTTTTTTCTAAAATTAGCTACATATTGTGTCTAAACCAAAAAGTATTTAGTAAGTTAAACCTGAATCTAAATAAAAAAATATTAGTAAGTTTCTACATGCCATCTACCCGCTTTTTTAAGTTGAGGTCTTAATTCTGACCAGTTTAATCCTTTTTCTTCAGCCGCCTTTGACATGGCTTCATCTATTCCTGGCTCCATACCTTTTAAACCACAAAGGTATATATGTGTCTTCTCGTCTTCAATCATGTTGAAAAGTTCGTTCGCTGACTCCAAAACTCTGTCTTGAATATACATTCTTCCTCCTTTTGTATTTTGCTGCTCACGGCTAATAGCTTTAGTATATTTGAAATTATCTGGGTAATCAGTAAGATATCTTTGAAGATCTTCCTCGTATAACAAATTAGCTGATTTTGGGGCGCCCATAAATAGCCAAGCTTTACCTTTAAAATTCCATTTATTTTTTTCTTTTTCAGTTGCTTCGAACATTCTTCTCAGGTAGGCTCTCATGGGAGCTATCCCAGTTCCAGTCGCCAACATAACTATATTTGCATCCTCTTCGTCTGGTAGAAGCATCTCTTTACCAACAGGACCTGTAATTTTTACTTTATCTCCTGGCTTAATATCGCATAAGTAAGTGGAACAAACACCGTTTATAGTTTCTCCATCTTTTTCGTACTGTAGCTGTCTAACACAAAGAGAAACAGTATTACCTTTAAAATCATCTCCGTGTCTAGTACTAGCTATTGAGTAAAGTCTTAATTTATGAGGCTTTCCATTTGAATCTTCTCCAGCAGGCATGATACCAATACTTTGACCCTCAACATAATTTAAGAATGGATCACTATCTTTCAGGTCGAAGGTTATGTGATTAACTCTACCAATAGCTCCATCTTTAAGAAGACTATAGTTTTCAATTACTGTGCCTACATAGGGTGTTTTTGGTCTATAGATATTTACTGGTACATCAGCATGTTTCTTCTTAACTACAGTATTACTTTCTACCTTTGCGACAGGGGACGGTTTAGGAGCTGATTTTTGTTCAACAGGTTTTACAGGTGATTTTTTTAGTTCTGTACCTTGCGGGAAGTTTGAGGCTCTTTTACTAAAAAATTTTTGAATAAAAGAAAAAACTCCTATTACTACTGGTATATGAGCTAAGCCACCTGCGATAACTGTTGATTGTGAGTACATTTTTTAGTTTTCTATATATAAAAGATTATCAATTTGTAGTTTAATTTGTTGTTATTTTACAAAAATGGTTACGTTTTGAGATCGGAATAATTTAATAGAATTATTTTTATTTTTCAGTATTTATTGTTTTTATCAGTATAGTTACACAGAAATAATTTTTTATCTAATTAAAAAATTCGTTTATGAATAATCCTCAAGAATCAGTACATCATTCTAAAACTATTGATTACAGGACAATTGAGCAAACGATGGAAAAGCTTTCTGGCGGAACAAGAAGACTTGCAGCTCAACTTACAACTTCTGCAAGTTTTGATTCATTGTGGAATGTTTTAACAGACTATGATCGGCTAAATCTTTACATACCCAATCTATTGTCGAGTAAAAAAATATATCAAAAAAACAATAATGTACATTTAAAACAAGTTGGGGCTCAGGATTTTCTTGGAATGAAATTTTCAGCTGAAGTAACTATCGATTTATTTGAAGATAAGGAGCTTGGCCTTTTAAAATTTGATTTAATTAAAGGAGATTTCAGAAAATTTGAAGGAAGTTGGAAAATTCAAAAAATTAAGGATACTTCAAAAAATTCATTAATTTACGATCTAACTGTTCAAGGGTGTCAGTGGATGCCTATAGGAATGATAGAGAAAAGGCTGAAAAAGGATCTTTCTGAAAATTTAATTGCCGTAGATAGACAAGCTAAATCCTCAAAAAATTAGTTTAAAAATTTTAATAATAGCCCCAAGGGGATTCGAACCCCTGTCGCCTCCGTGAAAGGGAGGTGTCCTAGGCCTCTAGACGATGGGGCCACAGGAATCAGCATAACAGCTTATTAAAAATTAAGAGTAAGCCTAGCCTTTCGTCAAGTATTGTTGCTCTTTGTTTTGTCCTTGCCACACAGGAACAGTAAAATGGAAGCATGAGCCTACACCAATTTCAGATACCACCCATATTCTTCCCCCATGTACTTGCACTATTCTCCTACATACAGATAACCCAATCCCAAATCCTGAAGTACCTTCAGAAGTCTGTGGAAGCCTGACTCTATCAAGAAAAATTCTTTTTTGTTCGCTCAAAGGAATACCTGCACCTTTGTCACAAATTGTTATTTCTACCCATTGATTCGTTTTGTGAATCATTGTAATTTTTATAGACCCTGCGTCTTCAGAAAATTTAATTGCATTTTCAATTAAATTTAAAAATACTTGCCTCATTCTTCTTTGATCTGCGAATACATCTGGCAGGTCTGATGGAATATCAGTATCAATTTCAATATTCCTTATTCTCCAAAATTTCTCTAATTCAAGTATTACTTCAGCACTAATACTACCCAAATCAATTTTCTGAGGATTAAATAACGCTTCCCATTTGGTTGTTCCAACCTCTAAAAGGTCTTGAGATAAGAGTTCAATCTCTTCTAACCGTCTTTTAATGACCTCTTGCAATTTTGCAATATTTATTTGTCCAAGTTTTTGACTCTGAACTGCCAAAGTGGCGGCTGTTAAGGGGGTTCTTAATTCGTGCGCGACCATTCTTAATAATCTCTCTTGCGATTCTATTCTTTTCGTTAAGGTCTCATTTTCTTGTCTTAAAACAAGAAGTTCGTCTTCAAGAAGAAATTCTTTTTGAGTTCTTGTTGAATCAATTTTAGATGGTTGTAAATTAATTCCTAGATTTTTTGTTAAGCCCTCTTGTGTCCACCTCGGCAACCATTTCTGTAGTTGAGAAAAAATATTACTTCCAGCAAATATTTGCTTTGGAGCTGGAGAAACTTTTATAAGAGCCGGAATTGCTACTAATCTATGCAATTCAAGTAATTCAGGCTGCTCTGTAGGTTCTGAAATCTGAAGAGATATTTCAAATTTACAATCATCTGATTCTAAATAAGCTAGTAAAGACTTTATATCAGCGCTAGAAAGTTGATTTCTAGCTGCTATGAGTATTAACTTTAGCTCTTTTTTATCATTCAAATGATTCACCCTGAAGTGTTGAAAAGCTGTTAATCCTTATGAACACATTAAGATATTTATATTTATTCTACAGATAAGCTATGAAATAAAGAGGACATATTTATAAATGGTAGTTATTAATCAAAAGAAAAACCTAAATTTTGGTGAAAATAATTCTCCAGAAATTAATTTAAATAGTAATTTAAAAAGGTGGTTTTCTAGAAATATTGGACTTTGGAAATCTAATAGAACGTATTTTCTTGATGAAGGGAAAAAAACTTATAATTTATGTATGAATATTGAAATTCAAGCTCTCGAGAATAAATCAGAGTGGGAATCTAACTATAAATTTTCTTGGTATCCAGAAAAAAAATATAATTTCTTTGACGAAAATCCGCAATACAAAGAACAAGGGGAAATGCAAGCAGTCTTAAGAGGACATCAACTTGTTAGGGAAAATTTTTATTTAAGTAATGTTGAAGGAATATCAAATATTAAACAAGTCGATGAACACGAAATGATTTTTGAATCTACTTATGAAGATTGGTATATTATTGAACATACAAGACTGGTAGATTCCGACAATTACAGATTTAGGGTTATATATTCATGGAATAAAAACAATTTAAGAATAGTAGAGAATCATCACGAAATAAAAATTATTAAATAAGTTCAATTCATTAATAAATATTAAAATCAGAAATGTTATCTTAAGGTAAATATTGTTATTTAATGGGTATTAATTTTTATTCAAAAAGATTTCTTCTTTTTATAGGAACCAGCATTTTAATACCCTTTACACTTTTTGAGATTAATTTAATTACTCAACCAATTAAAGCTGAAAAAAATTTAGTAGCAGCTACTGAAAAAGATCTTTTCTTATATCGACAAATGGGGGCATCATATCTTTGTATAGCCTCTAAAGCTGAAGTAGATTTTAATAAAGGCCTTGGTATCGCGAGCGCTACTTTTGCGAATGTAATAATTGGCAAGCATGGCGGCGTTATTAAGGAATTAGGAAAAGAAAAAATTAACGAAAAAAGATTATATAATTCAGGAACATTTCAGATAGTTGGGAGTGCTCTAAATATTTGTCCTGAGAGCATTCCAAAGAAAATAAAAAATGATTATGAAAAAAGATTGAAGGAACTAATTAATAAAACTAAAAAATAACCTTTATATTTATCTGAACATTGAACTGACGGAGCTCTCTTCATGAATTCTCCAGATAGCTTCACCTAGCATATTTGCTACAGAAAGGACTTTTAATTGTGGGAAATTATCTTTAACAAGAACCGGAATACTGTTAGTTACAATAACCTGTTCGAATAAATCTTTTGCACTTAATCTTTCATAGGAAGGAGGGGAGAATACAGCGTGTGAGGCACATGCAAATATACTTTTAGCACCCTCTTTCTTTAATAAATTAGCTCCAGAACAAATTGTTCCACCTGTGTCTATCATGTCATCTATGAGAATAGCGGTTTTTCCTTTAACTTCTCCTATGACTGTTAAGCTTTCGGCTGTATTATGAGCTGATCTCCTTTTATCAATTATAGCCAATGGAGCATCTTTCATTAATTTTGCAAATGCTCTCGCTCTAGCTACTCCACCTACGTCTGGAGAGACAACTACAACTTCCTTTAAATTTAAAGTTTCTAAGTAATCAATCAATACAGGAGAGCCATAAATATGATCGCAGGGAATATCAAAATAACCTTGTATTTGAGCTGAATGTAAATCCATAGCAAGGACTCTATCCACTCCTGATTTCTCTAGTAGATTAGCAGTAAGTTTTGCAGTTATAGATTCTCTTCCAGAAGTCTTTCTATCTGCCCTTGCATATCCAAAATAAGGGATTACGGCTGTTATTTGTCTGGCAGAGGCCCTCTTACAAGCATCAACCATAATCATAAGTTCCATCAAACTATCATTCACAGGAGCGCATGTGGGTTGTATGAGAAATACATCACAACCTCTAATGGATTGCTGAATCTGAACATAAAGCTCTCCATCCGCAAATCTTTTGGATATCAGTGGTACATTCTTAATCCCTAAGTAAGCAGCAATTTCATCAGCTAATTTAGGATTTGATGTTCCACTTACCAGCCTTAATCTACTGTTAGTTAGATTAAAATTTGATTCTTTATTCTGCACTGCCGTGATGAAACTTGTCACGAAATTAGCACTATAAAAACTATATCCTTATCGTAGTCGTTTATGTGAATTTCGCAAAAGATAATAACTAGATCTTCTCAAAAGTGACATCTCTTAAGCAAAATTAAAAATAAATTGGAAAAAATCGGATTTATCTTTAATTTTCACAAAACACTCGGATAATTATTTGTCAATTAATAAAAATATGTATATGTTTAGATCTGGAGAATTAATAACAATTTAATTGTAAAGAATCAAAATATTATTAAAAAATGTCAATTCAAAAAGTTCTTCCAAATAAATCATTAGGCGTACTTATGCATCCTTCATGTATACCAGGAGGAAGAGTATGTGGAACTTTTGGTAGAGGAGCTAAAGAGTGGATAAAAAAGCTTCATAAGCATGGGGTCAAATACTGGCAATTTTTACCTCTCACACCAACTGACTCTACTGGGTCTCCATATAGTTCACCTTCAAGTTTTGCTCTAAACCCATGGTTTCTTGATATAGATTACTTAATCGAAAAAGATTTTATCTTCATTTCTAATCTAGAAGAATTAGGAAAGACAAATCATGATAAGAATCATTTTGATTTTGATCTTGCTGATGACTTAACAAAAAAATTAGGTCAACTCCTTTTACAAGGTTGGGATTCCCAACCTGAAAAAAGAAAAATTGATTTTTATAAATGGATTAGAAAGAATTCTTGGGTTGAAGATTATGCATTATTTGTTGTTATCAGAGAGGAATTTAATATGTTGCCTTGGTGGCAATGGCCTAAAAAATTTAAAATTAAAAATAACGAATTTTTAAAATCATGGATTAATACAAAAAGTGAAAAGATACTCGTTAATAAATTAATACAGTGGCATTTAGATGAGCAATGGAGTGCTATTAAAAAATTTGCAAAATCATATGATGTCAAGTTAATTGGAGATCTGCCCTTTTATGTTTCTAGGGACAGCGCAGATGTATGGAGTAATAAATCACTATTTTCAATTTTGAAAAATGGAGATTTAATCTTTCAAAGTGGTGTGCCTCCTGATTATTTTTCATCGACAGGACAGTTATGGGGAACTCCAACTTACTTTTGGTCCAAACATAAGAGTACTAATTTCGATTGGTGGAGAAGAAGATTTAAAAGGCAATTTGAACTTGTTGACTTATTGAGATTAGATCATTTCAGAGGTTTATCTGGTTACTGGCGAGTTAATGGAAATTCTAAAACAGCAATTGCTGGCAGATGGATAAATTCTCCAGGGAAAACACTTTTAAATAAACTAAAAATTGATTTAGGGACTGACTTCTTACCAATAATTGCAGAGGATTTGGGAGTAATAACACCTGATGTAGAAAAATTAAGGGAAAATTTTGAACTTCCAGGAATGAAAATATTACAATTCGCTTTTGATGGGAACGAAGACAACCCTTATTTACCTAGGAATATTGAAGGGGAAAATTGGGTAGTTTATACAGGTACTCATGACAACTCCACTTGCGTCTCATGGTGGGAATGTTTAGAAAATAACGCCAAAAAACGAATAAAAGATGAGTATAAATTCTCTAAAGATCCTTCTTGGAGTTTAATAAAAATAGGCATGGAAACAAAGGCCAATCTCTTTATTGCTCCAATCCAAGATATTTTGTCTCTAGATGACTCAAGCAGATTAAACATACCTGGTACTATTAAAAATAACTGGAAATGGAAGTTAAATCGGCCTTTAGGAGAAATAGAAGACCATCTTAAGAGGTTCAGTGATCTAGGAAATAGTTTTGGGAGAACCAGGAAATAGGAACTTTTTGAAGTTTATTTATCCATGATTTTGTTTTCAATATTTTGAATCTCTATAACATTTACATTCAAAATAAAATATCTCTTCAATATAAACACAGTTAAAACTAATATAAAAAAATACAAAAGGGTTCCCTGCCAAGTATTTATAAGATCGAATTTGTTGACAATAAAATCATTGTTTTCTTTCCTAGAAGTTTCTCCTTCTCTATTTGCTAATTTTTCTAATGTGCTTTTTTTTAATCCTAAGCATTCTTCTAATTTAATTAATATTGATCTTATAAATGGATACTTTGGTCTAGTTTTATTGTTATTTTTTTCAATAGAAATTATTGTTTGTTCAGGAATTTTTGAAATACCTGACAATTCTTGAATTGTTAAATTTTTTTTGATTCTCGCTTCTTTTACTAACCTTGCAATTTCTCCATACTGATCAACAAATCCATGATTTACTTCCTTATCAAGGACAGCTTTTTTTTTTAACGTAAAAAGATTTTTAAAAATATTCATTCCATACCTCCACTTTCATTAATTATTGGAATACTCAATTTAAAGAGAAAGCACTATATCTAATTTTAATGCTTTTAAATTTATAAGTAAATTTATTAGTAGTAAATATAAAAACTAAGCTGGAGAAATAATATTCTGAACTGCACTTTTCGCAATATTCAAAGGGCTAAATGTATCTCTAATTAAACTTAAAAGTTTTTTTGCATCAGTTAACTCTAGTTTGTCATCTTTTATGAGGCTTAAAAGAAGATTCTTCCTAACTTCTGATCCTTTATTACTCACAATTAACTTTAATCCTGCATTCGCAACCGGTATGAGGTCTGAATTAATATTTTCAGAATCTTTAAACAATATATTTAATAAACTTTCTACCTTTTCTAATTGAATTCTACCTTTTTTATCAAAAACAACTTCCAAAAGAATTTCTAAAATCTCCTCAGAATTATCGGTAAGTAATTTTTTAGCTATATAAGGATATGCAATTTTTAAAATTTTAAATTCAGGATCTAGTCTGAGTGCTAAACCCTCCTGACTCACAACTGCTCTTATAATTAATGCAAACCTACTTGGCACTCTAAATGGATATGAATACATTAGTTTTGAGAATTTATCAGTCACATTTTTAAGATTAAAATTTCCAACTTCAGCACCAAATGATCCCCCTAAAACTTCTTTTAATGGTTCAACAAGTTTTTGAAGATCTTGTTCTTTGGTTAAAAAACCTAATTTTTGAAAATCTTTTGCGAGAAGATAATATTCATCATTTATTATGTGAACAATCGCCTTAATTAGAGTAATTCTATCAGTATTTGTAATTGTATCCATCATTCCGAAATCTACATAAGCTAAATTTCCATAATCAGCATTTCCGCCTTTAAGAGCAAACATGTTCCCAGGATGTGGGTCGGCATGAAAATATCCATATTCAAACAATTGCTGAAGACCACTGATTACACAAGTTTTTATAAAAGAGGAAGGTATTAAGTTATTTTCCTCCAATAAAGTCCTATCTCTTAACTTGAATCCATCAATCCAAGAGGTTGTAATAATTCTCTTTGATGAAAATTGCTTTTCAAATTTAGGGATAAAAATATTTGGGTTGTCTTTGAATAAATTTGCAAACTTTAAAGCATTTTCACCCTCTTTTTCATAGTCAATTTCATCAAAAAGTGCCTTGCCAAATTCATCTATTATTTCTCCAATTCCCACACCAATATTTAATGGTAGAAATGGTGATAAAAAAGTTGATAAAAACCTTAATATCACAACATCCCTTCTTATGAGAAAGTGTAAATTTGGTCTTTGTACTTTTACAGCTACATAATTATTGTTTTTTGTTTTTGTTTTATAAACCTGACCTAAGCTTGCAGAAGCAATAGGACTCTCTGGGAAATCATCAAACAATTCATTAGGTGGCGCTCCAAGTTCCTCTTCAATAATTTTTAAAGCAACTTTATGATCAAAGGCTGGGAGATTATCCTGTAAGTTTGTAAGTTCTGTAAGCCAATCTTGTCTAACAAGATCCGGTCTAGTTGAGAGTGCCTGCCCCAATTTTATAAAACAAGGTCCTAAATCTGTTATTACATCAAAAAGATATTTTGAGAGATTTTTTTGTACATTTTTGTTTTTACTGTTACCTTGAAAAAGTATTCTTAAAAAAAGAAAAATAAAAGTTAAAAGGATATATAAAACTCTTGGGATAAAAATCCATGGTCTCAAAATCAACCAAATTAAGTTATTTTTTGCTGAGTATTGCGAATAAGACCTTGTCATTAAAGTTAAAAAATACCGAAGAGGGATTCTTAATTATTCCATTCTATATATGTCAATAATACTTTATGAGCATTTCTTCTTTTCTAACTAAAAAGTTTTCAAAGTCGCTTTTCTTTCCCTCTCATAATAGGGGGGCAGCTTTACCCAAAAAATTAGTGAAATTATTAAAAAACAAACCTGGGTATTGGGACTTACCGGAACTACCAGAAATAGGTTCACCTCTATCCCAGAACGGATTAATTGCCAAAGCCCAAAGAGAATTCTCTGCGAAATTTAGGGCGAAAAGATGTTTTTTTGGAGTTAATGGAGCCTCTGGATTAATACAATCAGCTGTGATTGCAATGGCAAATTCTGGCGAGACTATACTGATGCCTAGAAATGTCCACATAAGTGTTATAAAAATATGTGCGATGCAGAACATACAACCAATGTTCTTTGACCTAGATTTTTCATCAGAAAACGGTCATTACAAACCAATCACAAAAAACTGGTTGAAAAATGTATTTAAAAAAATTAATTTTAGTGAAAAAAATATTGTAGGTGTAATTCTTGTAAGTCCCTCTTATCATGGTTACGCGGGAGATTTAGGGCCTTTAATAGATCTTTGTCATCAAAAAAATTTACCGGTTTTAGTTGATGAAGCTCATGGCTCTCATTTTCTTTTTTGTGAAAACCTTAACCTACCAAAATCCGCTTTAGTTTCAAACGCTGATTTAGTCGTTCACTCATTACATAAGTCTCTAAATGGTTTAACTCAAACTGCTGCACTCTGGTACAAAGGGAATCTAGTAAATGAGCAAAATTTAATCAAAAGTATTAATTTGTTGCAAACTACTAGTCCAAGTTCATTATTACTTTCTTCTTGTGAAGAGTCTATTAAAGACTGGCTTAATAAAAAAAGTTTATCAAAATATCAAAAAAGAATTTCAGAGGCAAAAAGTATCTACAAAAAATTAATCCAAAAGAATATTCCTCTCATAGAAACCCAAGATCCCTTAAAAATAGTATTGAATACGTCCAAGGTTGGAATTGATGGTTTCACTGCTGATAAATTTTTTTATAAAAATGGTCTTATTGCTGAATTACCAGAAATGATGACTCTAACCTTTTGCTTAGGGTTTGCGAATCAAAAAGATTTTCTTAATTTATTTTTAAAGTTGTGGAATAAATTACTATTAAATTCAAAAAAATCAGACACTCTTAAAGTATTAAAATCTCCATTTAACTTAGTTGAAGCTCCCGAAATTCAAATTGGAGTTGCTTGGCAAAGTGAGACTCGGAGTATTCCTTTTTCACAATCATTAAATAAAATATCCGGAGATATTATTTGCCCTTATCCTCCTGGAATACCTCTAATAGTTCCTGGAGAAAAAATTGATCTCGATAAATTTAATTGGATAAATAATCAAAGTTTATTCAACAAAGATCTGTTAAATTTTAATATAAGAGTGATAAAAACATAGAAATTTGATATGAGATTGAGAAGCGGATTACTTATAGGAATATTTGGTTTAATTGTTGTTTTGTTAGGGGGATGGTTTTTTACATTAGCAACAGCATTACTTACTTATTTAGCATTATTAGAATTTTTTAGGATGGCTGAATTTAAAGGAATAAAACCAGCTACTAAAACCACATTATTTTCATCTTTCATTATTATAATTTCTACTTATCTTGAGGCCAAAGGGTTGATTGAAGGAGAAATATCTAATTCAATTTTACCTATCTGTTCAGTCATAATATGCACATGGTTACTATTGCAACCAAAGCCTGGAACAATTTCCGATATTGCAGCTTCAATTTTTGGTTTATTCTATTTAGGTTTTTTGCCTAGTTACTGGATTAAGTTAAGGGAATTAGAGTCAGTGATAATAACTTCAAATCAAGGCTTTATTTCATTTGAAAGCTTGTCCAATACTTCAGGTCTTCATTTAACATTAACCTCTTGTTTCTTAATTGTAGCTAGTGATATTGGTTCTTATTTCGTTGGGAAGTCATTTGGTAAAAAACCTCTTTCTCCAATATCTCCGAGCAAAACAATAGAAGGTTTAATTGGGGGAATATCCTGTTCAATTTTATTAGCGATATTTTTCGCATTTTTACTTAATTGGGAAAATCCACTAGTAGTTGGAATTTTATATGGAATTTTAATTTCCCTTATGGCTTTAGTAGGGGATTTAATTGAATCTATGATGAAGAGAGATGCAAAAATAAAAGATTCGGGAACTTTTTTACCAGGGCATGGAGGCATCCTTGACAGAATTGACAGCTACATTTTTACTCCATCTGTTTTGTATTACATTTTCATAATCCTAAAGTATCTAAATTAATTATGAAATTTTTATTCCAAAAAATAATCTTGAATAATTTTGCTAGACAATGATGGTAAATCGACATGAGGTAGATGACCACAATTTTGCAACCCTATAAAATTTAATTTATCAATTTTTCTTATGTTTTTAATCTCTTTTTTTCCAAGAATGCGATCATTTTCTCCACATACTGCTTTGATTGGGATATTTTGAATATATTTCTGTGTTCCTGCAAACCCTCCACTTTTTGCAAATGATGCAAGTGAACTCCTCCATCCATTGCAACCTAAATGAAGTGAAGCAATTTGCTCTTCCATTTCCCCGACGCATTCATCTGGGAAGGCAAATGCTTGCCTACAAAGACTTTTTCTGACTTGCTGCAATCCTAGAAATGATGCCCCTATTTGGTTAAGAGGGAAAGGTATACTCTTAGGTTCTCCAAACAATCCAGCGGGAGATAAAAGTATAATTTTATCAATAGAGTAAGGGATCTCAAAAGAAAGTTTTAAAGCTGTTGAGCCTCCCATAGATGCACCAATAATTTTTAGATTTTTTGTTATTCGCAAGGTCTCAAGAATATCACTTAAATAAGAAATTATTTTCGAGGGGGTGTATTCATTAGTCGCGCACCTTGGACTAAAACCAAAACCTAAAAGGTCTGGAATAATTACTTTAAAATTTCTTTTTAACGATTGATATATTCTTCTGAACTCTAAAAAACTACTATCAAAGCCATGCAAAAGAAGGATAGGTTGACCTTTTCCTCCAATAACAACTGGAAATTTCAAAGAGTTCCATTTTTGATTGAGCTTTATCCACTTAACATCATTTGCTAAATAAACACCTGATGGGTCCAAGAGTGAATTTTTGGCATTCTCAAAAAATTTAATATTTAAATTACAAAGTTTTTCGAAATGAGTTTTAGACAAAGATAGATTAAATTTTAATTTTTTGTTGTTCGAAATTCGCAATAAGTTCAACGATATCTTGTTTAGTAATATCAAAAGGTAAGAAGTGAATCTCAGATTCATCTCTACAAGTAAACTCTGCAATTTTAAATAAATTTTGATTTTCAAATACATTTATACCTAATTGAGCAATGGAGGTTGGCAAATTCAATTCTTTCATTAATTTCAACAATTGATTAATTGATTGATCTGCTAGTTTATTATTATTTTTCATTTCTTCAAGTCTTAATTGCAATAGCAAACCAACTCCAACAATCTCACCATGAAGAAACTTATTTGGGGTGATTATCTGAGTGATTGCATTATGGATAGCATGTGCCGCAGCCGTTCTACACTTTTGTCCTCCAATACCTCCTATTAATCCTGCTGTAAGTCCACATGCTTCTACAGTATTTCTCCAAGAAGAATTATTCTCAAATTCACCCTTAAATGCTTTCCCTCCATCTATCAATAATTGATCTCTCAATACTCTCGATATCTGGATCGCTTGCTGAACAAGACCATCATCTATTGTAGAACTTGTTATTGAGGATTCGTACCATTTTGCCAAAGCATCTGCTATTCCACTTGCAAGAGTTCTAGATGGAGCTGTTTGAATAAAATTGAGATCGTAGACTAATACTTTTGGACAAGAACCCAACATAACATCCTTAACGAATTTGCCATTTTCAGTGTAAATATTAGATAAAGCTGTCCAACCTGCGCAGGTAGAGGCGCTAAGAGGCACAGTAATACAAGGAATATTTAGACAATCTGCTACAAATTTGCCAGTATCAAGAACTTTGCCTCCACCTGCAGCAATAACTGAATCATGATTATTCTCTAAAATGATACTTTTAACTCTAGAGATATCTTCATAACAACAATCAAATTGTAAATTAGCAGAACTAACATTTAATTTTTGATTTTTCAGATCTCTAAAAATTTTATTTCTCAGATTATGTGTATTGATACTTCTACCTAAGATTAATGGACTTTTTGTGAACCTAGTAATCTGCGATAAAGATTTTTCCCAAGCTTCATTCCCCCTAAAAATAATTTCTGGAGATATTAACTGCATATTTAATAACTAGAAGTTAGCACTTGCTAACTCTTGAGGAGATTCTTCAGAAGAGATGTTGATTGTAACTTTTTTATTTTCATCTATATCAACTAAAGCTTTGTCTCCGCCTTTTATTCTTCCTGATAAAACTTCTTCAGCCAAACTATCCTCTAGTAATCGCATCACAGCCCTTCTTAGTGGTCTTGCACCATAAGAGGGATTGTAGCCTTCTTCGACAAGCCTTTCTTTAAAAGCATCCGTTACATTTAATTTAATGCCTTTATCTTGCAAACGTACAAAAACTTCTTGCAACATAATTTCAGCAATTTCTTTGACTTCGTTTTTGGTGAGTTGTCTGAATACAATTATTTCGTCAAGCCTGTTAAGAAATTCAGGTCTAAAGTATTGCTTTAATTCTTCATTAACTAAAGATTTAATTCTATTATATTGACTATCTTCGACAGAGTCGCCTGAGAACTCAAATCCTAATCCGCCCCCTCCTTTCTCTATTACTTTAGAGCCGATATTTGAAGTCATTATTAGCAAAGTATTCTTAAAATCTACAGTTCTCCCCTTTGAGTCAGTTAATCTACCGTCTTCAAGTAGTTGCAACAATAAATTAAATACATCTGGATGAGCCTTCTCTACTTCATCGAATAATACAACAGTATATGGACGTCTTCTTACAGCTTCAGTAAGTTGACCACCTTCATTAAAACCAACGTACCCAGGAGGAGAACCAATTAGTTTACTAACAGTATGTCTTTCCATGAATTCTGACATATCTAATCTAATCATTGCTTCTTCACTACCGAAGAAGTATGAAGCTAATGATTTAGTCAATTCAGTTTTACCTACACCAGTTGGTCCTGAAAAGATAAAACTTGCAATTGGTCTATTAGGATTTTTTAATCCAACTCTTGCTCTCCTTATAGCTCTAGAAACGGCTTTAACTGCTTCATCTTGTCCAATAAGTCTTTGGTGAAGGGTTTCTTCCATGTTAAGAAGCTTTACTGATTCTGTTTCAGTTAATTTTTGAACAGGCACGCCCGTCCAAGAAGCAACAATATGTGCTACATCCTCTTCACTAACACTAGGATTCTGTAAAAGTTTTGGATCATTACTTGCAGAATTAGTATCAACATCAGATTCTTCTTCAGTTTTAGATTCTTTTTTATTGTCAAGAACCTCTTTTATTTTTGCTGATAATTCCATTTCCTTTTCCCTTAGTTGACCTGCTTGATCAAAGTTTTGGTCTCTTACAGATTCTTCCTTTTGTTTTTGTACTTGCCTTAGTTCTTTATCTATTTGTTTGGCTTCAGGTGGAAGTTTGGAATTTATTAAACGTACTCTACTTCCTGCCTCATCAATTAAATCTATAGCCTTATCGGGTAAAAATCTATCAGAAATATAACGATCACCTAAATGGGCGGCAGCCTCTAAAGCATCATCAGTAATTGTTAGACGATGATGTTGTTCATAGCGTTCTCTTAAACCTTTTAAGATTTCAATAGTATCTTCAATAGATGGCTCACCAACCATGACAGGTTGAAACCTTCTTTCTAGAGCAGCATCTCTCTCGATGTGTTTTCTATATTCGTCGAGTGTCGTTGCTCCTATACATTGAAGTTCTCCACGAGCTAATGCTGGCTTCAAAATATTTGCAGCATCTATAGCCCCTTCTGCAGCTCCAGCGCCAATTAAAGTATGCACTTCATCTATGACTAAAATTACATTACCTGCTGACTTAATTTCTTCCATTATTTTTTTTAATCTTTCTTCGAATTCGCCTCTATATTTTGTTCCAGCTACCAAAAGACCTATATCAAGGGTTAAAACTCTTTTATCTTCAAGTATGTCGGGAATATCTCCTAGTTGAATTCTTTGAGCCAAACCCTCTGCAATAGCAGTTTTACCTACTCCAGGTTCTCCAATAAGGACAGGATTATTTTTAGTCCTTCTACCAAGTATTTGAACTACTCTATCTATTTCTGCATGACGTCCAACTACTGGATCGAGTTTTGATTCACTTGCCAACTTTGTTAAGTTTGTTCCGAATTCGTCGAGAGTAGCAGTTTTTAAATTACTCTTACTTGAATTAGCTCCGGAACCCACCTCAGCTGTTTCACCTAGCATTCTTATAACTTGAGTTCTTACTTTAGTAAGATCGATACTAAGATTTTCAAGCACCCTTGCAGCAACACCCTCACCCTCTCTAATTAATCCGAGTAAAAGATGTTCAGTACCAATATAGTTGTGACCAAGTTGACGAGCTTCTTCAAGGGATAACTCTAAAACTCTTTTTGCCCTTGGAGTAAAGGGTATTTCTACTGCTACAAAACCCGAGCCTCTACCAATTATCTTTTCTACTTCAATTCTTGAATCTTTAAGATTAACACCAAGTGATTTAAGAACTTTAGCAGCAACACCTGTTCCTTCGCCAATTAAACCTAGAAGGATTTGTTCTGTGCCAACAAAATTATGTCCAAGTCTACGAGCTTCCTCTTGGGCAAGCATGATGACTTTTATGGCTTTTTCTGTAAATCTTTCAAACATCAGAAAACTAAATCCTTACATATAACCTACCAGTAATATGTCAATTTTGTGTTCAGAATGAGCTTTTGTGAATACCCAAAAGTATTTTTTATTCTGAAAAATTCACTTTATTTCGCGATATAGCTATAAATTGCAGTAATTTCAATCATTCTGGTTATCCGCACAATAAAAATATAATTACTTCTTTATTAATTTTTTTTCTTTTAAAAGAGCATCTGAACCATCCTTATAATATTGCCTTCTTGTTCCCACGGTAGAAAAATCAAACCGACTATAAAATTTCTCAGCAATAAAATTTCTGTGGGAGACTTCTAATAGTAATCTATTAATTTTTAATTTTTCACACTGTCTAATTACGTGGCCCATAAGGTAAGTTCCAAAACCTCTTTTTCTAAAGTTCTTGTTTACTACAAAATAATTTATTTGAGCTTCATCTAGAACAACTTGAAAAACGCATATTCCTATAATTAAATTTTTCAGCATTAACCCAAAGATTTTTGTATCTTCCTTATTGAATTCCTTAGCCCACTGATTTTTGCTCCATAACGAAATTGTATTTGAATCTAATTCATAACATAAATCAATATCTTTCTCATTTATTTGTTTAATAGATATCATTTAGTAGAAAGAATTCCAAAAGTTCAAATTTAAAGTCATTATAAAACGTGACATTATTTGCATATTCGCATCATTTTTCCTATGGAAGAAAAAAAATCCTTTTTAAAACAAAAGATTGATCACAAAAGTCCTAATAAAAATATCGTACCTATCACTACATCTATTGGAAGTGATGGAAAATTATCAATTGGTGGATGTTCTATCGAAGAATTAATTAAGAAATATGATTCTCCTTTATATATCTTAGATGAACTTACTTTAAGAAACTCATGTAGAGCTTATAAAAAAGCACTAGAAGATTATTACCCAGGCGAATCATTACCGATATATGCCTCCAAAGCAAATAGTTCTATTTTTATGAGTAATCTTGTTGCATCAGAAGGTTTAGGACTTGATGCCGTTTCAGAGGGAGAACTTTTAACTGCCCTCAATGGCGGGGTCCCAAACGAAAAAATTGTTTTTCATGGGAATAATAAATCAGATAAAGAAATAGAGTTTGCAGTTGCAAATAATATTAAAGTTATTGTTGATAATGATTACGACTTAGAAAGGTTAGAAGAAATCTCAAATTCATTGAATCATGACTTAGAAATCATGGTTCGCTTTACTCCTGGAATAGAATGCCACACTCATGAATACATAAGGACAGGATCATTTGACAGTAAATTTGGGTTTGGAATTGAATATTTAAATGTTTTATTTTCAAGGATTAGTAATTCTAAACATCTCAAATTAAAAGGATTACATGCCCATATTGGTTCCCAAATTTTTGAATTAGAACCTCATAAGGACCTAGGCGAAATAATGGTTAATGTTATTTTGGATGCAAAAAAATTTGGCCATGACATTAAAAAATTGAATGTAGGAGGTGGTTTAGGTATCAAATACACTGAAAATGACGATCCACCATCAATTTACGAATGGGTTAAAACAATCTCTACATCAGTTGTTAATGCTTGTGAAAAGCACAACTTAGATTTACCTACATTAATGTGCGAACCTGGAAGATCTATTGTATCTACAGCAGGGGTTACAATTTACAAAATTGGTGCTTTTAAAGAAATTCCTGGGATCAGAACATACTTATCTGTAGATGGTGGCATGAGTGATAATCCAAGACCAATAACATATCAATCAAGTTATTCTGCATGTTTGGTAAAAAATCCTTTTAATATTGATTCCAAAAATAAATATACTATTGCTGGAAAGCACTGCGAATCAGGAGATGTATTATTTAAAGAGATTGAATTAGCAGATTGCAAAACAGGAGATCTAATATGTGTTTTTGGGACAGGTGCATACAATATCTCGATGAGTTCTAACTATAATAGAATCCCAAGACCTGCTGCCCTTGTAGTATTTGATGGGGAAGCAGAGATAATCCAAAAGAGAGAAAGTCCATCAGATCTTTTGAAATATGATGTCTTACCTGATCGCTTTATCAAACAAAATTAGGTACATTTAAATTAATTTTGTTTTTAATGTGAATTTCTGGGGGTTTATAAATTTAAAGCTTTTATTAGATGTCTTATTTGCTCTAGGTTTTGGACTTTTATTGTTTTCTAGAGTAAAAGAACAGAGAACATTATGGCTGTTAAGGGGATATTTACTTTTAGTTTCATCTGCATGGTTTATACAAAGATATGCCTTTCTTCCTTTAACTTCAAAATTAATTGATGCTGTAGTACTAGCTTGCTCTCTCTCTTTAGCAATCCTTTGGCAAGGAGAGCTTAGAAGATTAATGGAATTATTAGGTACTGGGAGGTTAGCTGTACTACTTGGAAATCCACCAAAGGAATTTAGAGCAACCTCTACAACAATTACCCAGTTAGTAGAGACTGCAGGCAGACTTTCTCAGAATAGAAGGGGAGCATTAATCGTTGTCGATTTGGGTAGTGATCTAAGACCTGAAGATTTCTTATACTCAGGGACAAATATTGAGGCTCAACTTTCAACAGACCTTTTAATAAATCTTTTTGCAACAGATACACCATTGCACGATGGAGCAGTTCTTGTTAAAGGTAATAAAATAATATCAGCTGGTGTAATACTTCCTCTCTCGAGACAAGGTATCAGTAGATATGGCACAAGACACTTAGCTGCATTAGGAATTACAGAAAGATTTGATAGGTGTATTTGCATAGTTGTTTCTGAAGAGACAGGTACGTTATCATTAGCAAACCAAGGAAAACTAGAAAGGCCAATTACAAGCAGCAGGTTACAAGAACTTCTTTTAAATTTGATTGGTAATCAAAATTCTATGGGAACAAATAAACCATCTGTAAGTAAAACTGCATTATCCCAAAAAACAAACCCAAGTGATAATATTATCAGTGATATCAGCGAAAAAGAGTCCAATAAATCAGAAATCATCACTCACAAAAAGGATTAACTAATGAGTTTGGAAAAAACAATTCAAAAAAGAAACATTGAATTATCCAAGATGATAGATATGCAAAAAGTCCCTGAACATGTAGCAATAATTATGGATGGGAATGGGAGATGGGCTACAAAAAAAGGTTTGCCACGGTCAATAGGTCATAACAAAGGTGTTAGTGCATTAAAAGAAATCATCAAATCATCAAAACAATTAGGTTGTAGGGTACTTACTGTTTATGCTTTTTCAACTGAGAATTGGACAAGACCAACAAAAGAGGTCAATTTCCTAATAAATCTTTTCGGAGAAGTTTTGAGAAATGAAATTAAAGAGATCCATCGAGAGTCTATAAAAATAAAATTTATCGGAGATTTAACACCTTTCCCAGAAAACTTAAAAAAGGTAATTTACCATTCAGAATCACTCACTAATAATAATGATGATTTTTTACTAAATGTTTGCGTAAATTACGGAGGTAGGCAGGAAATCGTAAAAGTTGCTAAGGAAATAGCATTAAAATCTTTTTCTGGGGAAATAAAACCGGATGAAATTAATGAAGAATTATTTAGTTCTAGGTTATTAACTAAAGGAATTAAGGATCCAGAATTACTTATAAGAACAAGTGGAGAAAAAAGAATAAGTAATTTTCTACTATGGCAATTAGCTTATTCAGAAATTTACATTTCTGATGTGCTTTGGCCAGACTTCAATGAGTTTGAATTTCTTAAAGCAATAATTGATTACCAATCAAGGAATAGACGTTTTGGCGGTATAGAATCATTACCAAATGAATCTTTTGAAGATTCTCAATGTTCCAACTAACCAAAAATGACTAAGTCGAATAATCATTCATACAGTGAAATTAGATTCGATTGGGGTAGAGATGAGATATTGGAAATACTCAATATGCCTCTGATAGATTTAATGTGGGAAGCACAGATTGTTCATAGGAAATTCAACAAATATAAAGTTCAATTGGCATCTTTATTCAGTGTGAAAACTGGAGGATGTGAAGAAAATTGCTCTTATTGTAGTCAATCAATCTATAGTACTAGCGAAATTAAAAGTCATCCTCAATTTGAAGTTGAAGAGGTTTTAGGGAGAGCTCGATTAGCAAAAGATGAGGGTGCAGAAAGGTTCTGTATGGGTTGGGCATGGAGAGAAATTAGAGATGGGAAATCCTTTGATGCAATGTTAAAGATGGTAAGTGGTGTGAGAGATTTAGGAATGGAAGCATGTGTTACAGCAGGCATGCTTACTGATGAACAAGCCGCAAGATTAGCCGAGGCAGGTTTAACCGCATATAATCACAATCTTGATACTAGTCCAGATTATTATAAAAATATTATTACTACTAGAACTTATCAAGACAGATTAGATACTATTGATAGAGTTAGAAAAGCTGGAATAAATGTATGTTGTGGAGGAATAATAGGCTTGGGGGAAACTGATAGTGATAGAGCATCGCTATTGGAAGTGCTTTCAAACATGAATCCACACCCTGAAAGCGTTCCTATAAATTCATTAGTAGCTATCGAAGGTACTGGCTTAGAAGATAATCAAGAAATTGATTCGATTGAGATGATAAGGATGATAGCTACAGCAAGAATTCTTATGCCTAAAAGTAAAATAAGATTAAGCGCAGGGAGAGAAAATCTCTCAAAAGAAGCTCAAATTTTATGTTTTCAATGTGGGGCAAATTCAATTTTTTATGGAGATGAGTTACTCACGACTTCAAATCCATCTTTTCAGTCTGACAGATCACTTTTAAAAGAAGTTGGGGTTCTTTTTAATGAAGATTTTGAAAGTTGTAAAAAAAAATTATCTTCTTTATGAAAAATAAAAATTATAAAATTGTTTCTCTTTATTCTTTCTTTCCATTTCAAGAAAACTCAATTCTTGATCTCAAAAATAAATTATTAGAAATCGAAAATGAAAACGATCTTTCAGGTTTATTAATTTTTGCAAGTGAGGGTATTAATGGAACTATTTGTGCGGAAGAAAATGTAATTGAAATTGTAATGAATTTACTTAATTCATACACAAATAATAAAAATTACAACATCAAAGTAAGTTTCTCAGAAAAGAAAATCTTCAGGAAATTAAAAATAAAAATCAAAAAAGAAATTGTCACAATGGGAGTCCCTGGAATAAGCCCATCTAAAGATGCGGGTAATTATATTAACTCAACTGATTGGAATAAATTAATTGAAGATAAAAATACAATTATTATTGACACAAGAAATCATTATGAGGTTTCCATTGGGACGTTTAAAAATTCGATAAACCCTAAGACAAGAAACTTTAGTGAATTCCCAAATTGGGTAGATGAACATTTAGAAAACCACTTAGAAAATAAAAAGTCAACAAATATAGCCATGTTTTGTACCGGAGGTATCAGATGTGAAAAAGCAACTAGTTTATTGAAAAAGAAAGGTTATAAAAATATCTATCATCTGCAAGGGGGGATTTTGCAATACCTTGATGACATAACAGAAGAAAAAAATTTATTTGAAGGTGAATGTTTCGTTTTTGATAAAAGAGTTGCTTTAGACAATGAATTAAAAAAAGGTTCCTATTCCATTTGTCACGCCTGTGGAATGCCTGTTTCAATTCAAGATCAAAAAAGAAAAGAATTTAGAGAGGGTATTCAATGTCACTTCTGCATAAATCAATTTAGTGATGATGATAGAAAAAGATTTGAAGAAAGACAAAAGCAGATGGATAGATTAAAAGTTGAGAATAATAAAATCTGTCAGGACTAATTTCTAAAAATTATGCAAGTTGAAGAATTAGAAAAATTAGCAGGTACCGTTGGATTATTAATTAAAATTCAAGTTAGGGAAACTCTTGGATTATGTTTTTTTAGAATCGTTATAGCAGAACAGAAAGAAAACATCATAAAGATTTGGGCCGAAATGAAAGGTTGGACTTTTTTGAAAAAGCAGGGTATACAACTCGATACATTAAGAATCCTAAGTAAAGCTCCCGCTTTTGTTTCGGAATTAATATGGGCAACAACTATGGCTTGGGCAGTTGAAAAAAAATCTTGCAACAAAGCAAGGCTTTTAGCTATTTTTGATAGTGAAGGATATAGTAAAAAACTTGTAAGATACTTCAAGTTAATAGGCTTCAATATTGTGAAAGAAGTTGGTTCTAGCCCAGAAGATCTTCTATTAAGATTGGTCTGGGGAGGGGCAGGTACACTTATGAACGGGGAATGTATTTCCATATTAAAAAAACTTGAAAAGAAACTCTCTTTAATTGAAGAAAGTTAACCAGCATGATAACTACTTCTAACTAAGGGTCCAGAAGAGACTTTCTTAAATCCTAATTCTTTGGAGAAGCGATATAAATATTTAAACTCTGATGGATCCCAATATTTCTTAACTGCCAAATGATTTAAGGAGGGTCGTAAATATTGACCTATTGTAATTTGATCACAATTTATTTTTTTTAGATCATAAATTGTATGTTTTATCTCATCCAATGTTTCCCCAAGACCCAACATAATACCTGATTTAGTCTGAATATGAGGAGCAATATCTTTTGACTTTTTTAGTAAACTTAGTGATTTTTCGTAATTTGCACCTCTTCTAACTTCTTTTTGAAGTCTTTCAACAGTTTCAAGATTATGATTAAAGCAAACTGGATCTTTTTCTAAAATCATCTTCAATCTCTCGGTCTGAAGATTATTAGTTTCATTAAAGTCTTTACCCCCTCCCCATAAGTCAGGTGTTAAAACCTCTATTTTTATCGTTGAATCAACTTTTCTAATCTGATTAATAGTGGATATAAATAAAGTTGCGCCATGATCAGGGAGATCATCTCTAGCTACAGAGGTTAAAACAACATATTTTAAATTTAGTACTTTTACTGCTTCAGCTACTTTAATACATTCATCATTATTAATTGAACTAGGTCTACCTTTGTTGACCTGACAGAACGCACAAGAACGAGAACAAATAGATCCGCCCAGCAAGAAAGTGGCTGTTCCTGAGGCGTAACATTCCGCTCTATTGGGGCATCTTGCTTCTTCACAAATAGTATGAATATTTGATTTTTTGATAAGTGTTTGTATTTTTTCGAACTCTGAAGCTTTACTAATAGGAAACTTTATCCAGGAGGGGAGTCTCAAAATATTTTCTTCTTTGATATTGTTGTCTTGAATCATTTCTAATTTAGTTTTGTTCTTCCTTCTAACGCCCTTGCAAGTGTAACTTCATCCACATATTCAAGTTCACTGCCCATTGGAAGGCCATATGCAATCCTCGTAACTTTAGTAAAAGGGGCTAACAATTTTCCAATATAAAGACTTGTTGTATCTCCCTCAACACTGGGGGTCAGTGCCAATATGATTTCATCTATTTCAGACTTACTAACTCTTTCTACCAAGCTTCTTATTTCTAAGAGTTCGGGGCCAACAGAATCCATTGGGGATATTAAACCACCAATAACATGGTAAACACCTTTAAATTCTCTAGCGCGCTCTAAAGCAAGCAAATCTTTAGTTTCTGCTACTACACAAATTAGTTTTTGATTTCTTTCAGTATTTTTACAAATTTCACATTCATCTTCTGAAGTCAAATTAAAACATTTTTTGCAACGACCTACATTACTATGTGCTTCTAAAAGAGCCTTTGAAAAATCTCTTATTGTACTTTCAGGTTGTTTTAAAATGAACAGGGCTAATCGTTGCGCTGTTCTTGGACCAATCCCTGGGAATTTCTCAAAATGACCAATTAATTTTGAAAGCGGTTTGGTATAAGTAATCAAAATCAAACTATTTCTAGGGATAATTTAGACGCAAAATTCTGAATTGCCATAATTGTTTGCTTTTAATGTCTTATTATGTTTTTAGTTAGTAATTTCAAACAAAATGAAAAATATTAAATTTAACCCTTTCAAGTATTTATTTTTGATTTTTTTGTGTTTATCGCTGAGTGCTTGTAGTGGCGGACTAAATGCGGGATTAGAAGCTTATCAAAGTCCAGATGGAAGATACGCCTTTTTGTATCCAACAGGATGGACTAGAGTAAAAGTCGATGGAGGACCTGAAATTATTTATCATGATCTAATAAATAGTAATGAGACCTTAAGTTTAGTTATTTCTGATGTAAATAAAGAGGTTCAATTAGAGCAATTAGGAAGCCCAAGCGAAGTAGGCCAAACATTAATTGATAAAGTCATTGCTCCCGAAGGTTCAGGAAGAGAGGTAAAACTTATAAATGCCAATAAGAGGGAGGCATCCAATCATATTTTCTATGATTTAGAGTATAAATTAAATTTAAATGAAAAGGGCCGGCACGAATTAGCCACTGTAGTAATTGATAGAGGAACACTTTATACTCTCGCTGTGGGTACAAATGAAGAGAGATGGAATAAAGTTGACGGTATGTTTACTAATGTAATTGAATCATTTAACTTTTTAATATAGTTTAGAAATCCTATATTAAATTCCTACTTGAACATTCCATAAATCAGCATATATTTTGTTCTGATCTAATAATTTTTCATGTTTTCCGCTTTCAACTATTTTACCTTTATCAATAACAACAATATTATCAGCATTTTTTATAGTGCTTAATCTATGAGCTATTACTATGGTTGTTCTTTCTTTGGTGATTTTAGATAATGATTTTTGAATTAAAGCCTCTGTTTCATTATCAACTGAGGCTGTAGCTTCATCTAATATTAATATTGGTGCATCCTTCAAAACAGCTCGCGCTAAAGCAATTCTTTGACGTTGTCCGCCTGAGAGCCTTTGGCCCCTCTCCCCCACAATAGTTTTATAACCATCTGGTAATTGTTCAATAAATTTATGAGCTTCCGCAATCTTTGAAGCTTTAATGATATCTTTAAAAGTTGGGTTGATTGATCCATACGCAATATTTTCTTGTACACTGCCATGAAATAAATAAGTTTCTTGACTTACTAAAGAAATACAATTTCTTAAATCCTTTAAATTTATTTCTTTAATAGAAATGCCATCCAAGGTTATTGACCCATTATTACTATCATAAATCCTTAGGAGTAATTTTATTATTGTACTTTTCCCAGAACCTGTTAAACCAACAATTCCTAATGTTGAGTTATTTTCAATTTTGAAATTTATGTTTTTTAAAGTTAAATCGCGTCCAGGATAATTAAAATTTACATTATTAAAAATAATTTCTCCTTTGATATCTTTAGGTTTAATTTTTATTTTTCCATCTTTTATTTTTATAGGCGTATCTATGAGATCAATTACTCTATCTATTGAAGCCATAGATCTCTGAAAATCATCTAAAACATGCCCCAAAGTAGTTAAAGGCCATAATAGCCTCTGTGTAATAAACACTAAAAAACTATAAGTTCCTACATCGAGTGTCTTATTCCAAGTTTGGAAACCTCCAATTAAAAGAATAGCTATAAAAGCAAATAAGATTGCAAATCTTATAAGAGGGATAAAAGCAGAAGATAATTTTATTGCAGCCTTATTACTTCTTTGATAATCAAGACTTTCTTTATTTAATCTATTTAGTTCCCATTTTTCTTTAGTAAAACTTTTTATGGTTAGAATTCCACTTAAATTATTATTAAGTCTTGATGCCAACAATCCAGCTTTATTTCTAACATCTCTATATTTTGGAGCGAGCTTCCTTTGAAATTTAATTGATCCTAAAAATATAATTGGAATAGGAAAGAAAGCAAATAAAGCGATTTTGGGAGCGACAAAAATCATAGTGCCCCCAATTATTAATACAGTTATAAATAACTGAATAATCTGATTAGCCCCTTGGTCTAGAAATCTCTCGAGTTGATTTATATCATCATTCAAAATAGATAAGAGCCTTCCAGTATTATCATTTTCAAAAAAATCCATATCTAATTCCTGAATATGCTCATAAGCTTTTATTCTTAATTTATGCTGCGATAGCTGAGCCAAATTTCTCCACAAAATCGAATATAAATATTCAAAGGAGGATTCACCAGACCAAACTATTCCTGAAGCAAATGCAAGAAAAATCAATTGCGCTGGAACTTCTTTTATACCAAAACCAGCAATCCATGAACTCTGTTCCTTTACAACGATATCAACTGCAAGACCTATTATTACAGGGGGAGCTAAATCTAATATTTTATTAATTATGGAACTAAGAAAAGCAAAAAATAGTAACCTTCTTTCTTCAATCAGATTAAAATAAAGTCTAATTATTGGATTTTGATTTTTCTTAGACCTCATAAAATAACAATTAAATTTTTCTATTATGATTTAAATTTTCTTTAGTTTCTAATTCACATTTTGTTTTTGCTTCTTGATGACTTGCAGTTTGTGTAAATTCTTCGTAGTAACAATCACAAGTTTCATTCGCAATTTTTTCACTATATACCATTTCTGCTTTCATCATCTCCTCTTTGACACTCTGAAGACAAAATAATTTTATGATTGAATTTTGTTTCGTTTGCGCTGAATAATAACTATTTAAACAGTTGAATAGCATTATCAGATTCACAAAAATAAAGAATTTATATTTGCTAGCTTTCATTCTCTATACCTAGTTTCTGACTTTAATTTTTTTTAATTTATTTTTAGTTTCTCTATGCAGATCTCTGGGTAAATCTACCAAACTGTAATCATTAAAAATCTGTATTTTACCTATGGATCTACCATTTATATTAGTTGAATTACAGATTGAGGATATAATATTTGCAACTCTAACCCCATCAAATTTACCAAAGTTAAATTTGTAGGTTTCAAAAGAATCATTTTGATAATTATTTCTTCTATTTGAATTTCTCATACGATTATTAATATTTCTATTTGATCTATTTCGATCAGTATTATTTTGTTTATGAATCCAAGAATCATCTTCATTAACAAAAAATGATTTATTACCTATTACTAAATTAATAGCCGCCATTGCAATATTTGATTCATCCATAGAGTATTTTTCTTTTAAATTATCCAGTACATCAATAATCAAAGCTTTATTTTCTTCATTTTCATCTTTTGCTAAAGAACTCTCATTAACATTCTCTATAAGTTTCTCCATCCTTTTTTCATTTATTATTTTATTACTTGGTATATTGATTTCTTCAATCTTAGTTCTTGTTGAGTTTTCTAAGTTTCTTAGAAAATGTTTTTCTCTTTGATTAACAAATAAAATTGCTTCTCCTGATCTGCCTGCCCTTCCAGTTCTTCCAATTCTATGAGTATATGTTTCCTTGTCAAAAGGAAAATCGTAATTAACAACAAGTTTTATCCTCTCAACATCTAATCCTCTTGCTGCGACATCAGTTGCAACAAGGATATTAATAAACCCTTTTTTTAATCTATCTACAGTATTTTCTCTTTGATTTTGAGGTATATCTCCATTAAGTACTGCCACAGTATGACCTGAATTCTCTAAAGCTTCAGCTATTGAAGTAGTAAGTAGTTTTGTCCTCACAAAAATAATTACTCCCTCTTTATTAAGTTCTAATATTCTTTTTAAAGCATCTAATTTATGATGCCTTTGTACATATAAAAATTTTTGCGAAATCAATTGAGTTTCTTTTTTAACACTTTTGATTAATATTTCGGCAGGATCATTTAGATATTTTTTTGCTATGTTTCTTATCTCACTAGGCATTGTTGCTGAAAACAATACCATCTGCTTATTCTCAGGAAGTTGATCTATTATCCATTCAATATCTTCAAGAAAACCCATGTTTAACATTTCATCTGCTTCATCTAAAACAAGACAATTTATATCTTTAATTTTAAAAGTCCCCTGCCTTATGTGATCCATTATTCGGCCTGGAGTACCCACTACCACGTCAACTTTTCTTTTCAATGCAGAAATTTGATTTCGATAGTCGGTACCTCCATAAATTGCAACAGTCTTAAAATTACTAGATTCAGAACTATAACTTTTAAAAGATTCTGCCACTTGAGTTGCTAATTCTCTTGTAGGAGTCATAACTAAAACCTTGGCATTTAATTCTTTATTATCTGCTAGTTTTTCTATTAATGGTAATGCGAAAGCTGCAGTCTTTCCTGTTCCTGTTTGTGCTTGGCCTAGTAAATCTCTGCCTAACATTAGTTCCGGAATTGCTGCTTTTTGGATGGGAGTTGGATTTTTATATCCTTTATTTCTTAACGAATTTAAGATAGATTGATTAAACCCAAAATCGATGAATCCATTATCATTGTCATTTCCTTTTGATACTTCCCTTGGTTGAGATTCAATTTCTTTTTTGTTCTCCAAATCCTTTAACTCAAGCAAGGAAGTATCTTCATTATGAGATTTCTCTTGCTCACTATCAAGAGAGTTACTATTTTTTTTTAAAGCCATTTTAAATGCCTAATAATCTTCTGATTAGGCATTCAACAAATATCTAAATTGACTTAAGTTGTTGACTAGCCTTACAGAGCCGAGTTATTAATCTAACATCTTGTGGTTAAGATATTATTAATTTCTCAAAAATAAAATTTAATTTAAATAATATATATCTAGAAATTTTTTCGCTCTTGTAACAGCAGTATAAAATAACCTTCTTTCAAAATTGTCTCTGCAAAAGATATTTTCAATATCTTTTTTTTGTTTTACAGGATATTGATTTCTAATATACTTTTGAGACCATAAAATGCTTACTTTCTCAGATTCACTTCCTTGAGATTTATGAATAGTAATGGCTATTGCTGGCACAACATTTTCTAAATTAGATGGATTAATTAATGTGACAATTTCTTCATTATTTTCACTAAATTTTCTAAAAAGATATTTTCTTTTATTTTTTAAACCTATAAGTACTCCGATATCCCCATTTGACAATCCAAGTTCATTGTTATTTTTTGTACACATGATCGGAACACCTTCTTTAAGAGTTTTAAGGTCATAGGGTTTTTTTTGACCAAAAACAACTTCATTCAAATATTCAACACTCCATATTCCCGAATTTTTTTCGCATAAAAACAAGTGACTTTGTAGATCCAGAAATATCTTATCTACTAAATCTTTTTCATGAAGCAATAAATTATCAATATTCTCATCAAATATATATTTTTTTTTACTTAATTTTGAAGTTGAATGATTTAATTGTTTTAGATAACTTGTAATCGAAAAAAATAGATCTTTTGGAATATCTTTTTCTCTACTTTTTTTAATAGTAATTTCTTTTGAATTATTATCTTTTTCTAATTCTTTTATCTTTTGATTAAGTAAAGAAAAATTATTGTTAAATATTAAACTACTAATTAATGCTATATCTCCTACATTTCTATAAGTTTTTTCTAAATTTACTACACAAGATTTAATTGAAATATTTTCAACATATTCAAACAAATAATTCCAGATAGAGCAGTTATTTACTGGAGATAATTGATTTTTATCTCCAACCAAAATAATTTTACAGTCCTTTGCTAGTAAATTTAAAACTGATTCAATTAAGTCGATATTAACCATTGACATTTCATCAATTATGAAAATATCAAGCTCTTTTAGTTTAAATTTCAACTTAAGAGATTTATTTTGAGAATTTAAAATCCATCTGTGTAAAGTTTGAAATTCTATTTGGTCTAGAAATTTATTAAAGGAGATATTTTTTTTATTATTAAGAGCTTCTTTTAGACGAGCTGTAGCTTTACCTGTTGGTGCAGACAACCCAATATTCAAAAAGTTATCAATTCGAAGGAATTCTAGTATTAACTGTATTATTAAAGTGGTTTTACCCGTACCTGGCCCGCCTTGAAGGAAAACCAAGTTTGAATATTTAAATATATTTTTAATTTGATCAATTTTATTATCATCTTTATAAATCATCGAGTTCATTAAATTATCGGCATCTATTTTTTTTAGAAATAAATTAATAACTCTTTCTATCTTTTTTGACCATATTGATAAGGATAATTTTCTATTTACTAATACGAATGGAGAATGAAGGGAACCTATCATTCCTATGTTTTTTAAAACATCTATATGTTTATTAGGCCAGCCATCTTCTAATAATTCAAAGATTATTAAACTATTATCTACATCAATAATAGTTTCACCATTTTTTTCAAACTCTAATAAAATTCTTATTGCATCTTTTACGAAATTTCCATATTTTTTTTCATTAAATTTGAAAATAACTAAGATTAAATTAAATATATGATCATATTGGAACTTTTCAATATCTTTAGTAGTTTTAGTCATTCTAAAAAAGGTTATCTAAATAATTAATTCTCTTTAAAGGTGCTTTGCCAATAAAAATACCTGGAGATATATCTTTCGATTTAGATTTTTCAAATAATTCAAAATCTGGCAATCCCTTTAAAAACAAATAAATATATCCTCCTAAATGTTTATGTGGTTGATAATTTTTAAGTCGCCACTTTAATAATCTATGCAAAGCTAATAAATAAAGATGAGATTGCAATGGATAATGATGTTTAATCATTACATTTCTCATATTTTCGTAGTTATAGTTTCTTGGTAAACAATCACTATTATCACTGCCAGAAATCAAATTACTTTTCCAATCAATTACCCACCATTTACTATCTTCTAATTTATTACCTACTGGGAAAATACAATCAATACATCCTGAATGAAAGCCTTTATTATTAATTTGAAGATCATTTATTTTGTTTGCATATTCTTCACCAAATTCATGTTCTTGATCTAAAAAAAAGCATTTCGATATATCATTAGAATTAATATTTTTACCTTCATAAGATAGAGTTAAATCATATTTGAGTTCCTTAATTATGTGTTCATTTGGAATATCAACTAGTTTCTTATTTTGTAATTCACTTCCTAAAGATATATTTATAATTCTTAAAATCGCATCTTTTACTTTAAAAGCAAAAGAAGTATCGATTTGATGAAAGTTCAATTCCTCAATAATTAAATCAATTAATTCTTGATTATTATCGTTTCTAAATTCAAATCTTTCTATTATTTTGTGCAAGCAAGTCCCAGCAATAGTTCCTTTTGGGAATTCACTTAAGGGATTTGGATATGAAAAATAATTAGGATAATTCTTTAATTTCCTAAGATTAGACTCTTTGATAATTGATATATTATTATCTTCATAATCTTTATATTGATTAATGGTTGCATCAATACTTTTATCTTTACGTATCCAAGAAGAATAACTTGAATAAGAAAAAAATTGATCAGAATTAAATTCTTTAGATATTTTTTTGTTAGCGTTATCGATTTTCCAAAGATTATTATTCAATCTGTTGGTTTGGAACTTAGAAAAAATTTCTTTTATTTTATCCTTTTCTATACTGACTTCAAGTGTAGACTTATAAATACTGATATTTTCCAAATTATTAAGCAAATCATTATTTAAAATATTATTCGTATCTTCTAAATCATTAAAAACTATAAGTTTATATTTGCTCCTTGTAAGTGCTACGTAAATTAACCTCTCACTTTCTTTAAATAAATCTTCTTCTTCTATTAATTTTAATTTTTTTACCTTCGTGTAATTATTAGAAATATTAATGTATATATTTCTATCAAAATTTGATTTCCAGAGAGGTCCTTTAATTTTATTTGACTTATTTGAAATATTCGAGAGATATGGACATAGGACCATTTCAAATTCGAGGCCCTTACTACTATGAATGGTAGAAAGATTTATTCCATTTTGAAGGTTATAATCTTTTGTTAAAAAATCTTCTCCAGTACAATTTCTTAAAATATGATCTAACTGATTTTTATACCAGTTGAAAACTTTATTTAGATTAAAATCATTATTCATTAATTCTATTTCAACAATTTCTGAAAGTTGAAATAAATTTGAATTTAAATCTAAATCTTGAACAATCGAGGATGACTTATAATTTAAAAGGAGTTCATTAACTATATTTAAAAAACCTTTTTCTCTTAGTTCCTGAGACCAATTAATACATTTATTAATTAAAACTTCTAAATTATCACTAATTCGATCATTAAATAATTCTTCTAATTCCATCTCTATAAACTTTGAAGAAGCAAGCAAAGTTATATTTTTTAAAACCCTCGGATTTAATAAACATTCGATGAACAAAAATAGTAGAGAACTTGCTTCAGTGTCAAAAATATTTTGTTTATTTTGAATTTTGCATGGGAGATTAAACTGATTTAATTTTTTTTTTAAATCTAAGCATTGCGAATTATTTAATGTAAGAATCGCAATTTTATTAATATCAATTTTTTTATTATTTAAAATAAAGTTAACCATGTAATGAGTTACAAGATCTTCTATATCAATATCTTTTTTTGAAAATTCTACAATTTCAAATACATCCTTAACATTAAATGAAGAATTAATATTTTCATTTATTCTAGAGGTTAATTTCATATAGTTTAATTTTGATTGTTTAAGTCCATTCTTATAAAGTTTATTAAGAACATCGATTATTTTTTTTGAAGATCTATAGTTATCTGTAAGACTATAAACTTCCATAGCATTAGATCTTGCATCTAAGTAAGTTTCTATATCTCCACCTCTAAATTTATAGATTGCTTGTTTTGGATCACCTACACAAAGTAAAAAATGATTTTTTGTATTAAAGAACTTTTTTATTAAATTCCACTGAGTATTATCTGTATCTTGAAACTCATCTACTAGGACACATTTAAACCTTTTTTGAATTTTAGATAGAGTAATACTATTACTAATTTCTGAATCTAGAAATCTATTTTCTACCGTCTTTATAAGATCATTGAAATTGAATATAGAAAAACTTTTCTTTAATTTAATTAATTTTATGTAAGCTAATTGGGTAAATATTCTTACAAATTCAGTATAGAAACCTTCTTTTATTGTATAAATTTTATCCTGTAATAAATTAAATTTAGAGAAATCTAATTTTAGATTATGTTTATTAATTTCTTTAGATATATTTTCATTATAAAAATATTTATACAAGAGATCATCTTTAGAAATATCATATATAAAATCAATCACATTTTTCGAATTAAGTCTTTTGTTAATCTCTTCAATCCAACAAATTATTTGATCAAACTTATCATTTCTTGGTTTTGATGCATATATTTGACTTTTACCACCACTCTCTTTAATTAATTTTCCCAACTCTATTAGTTGTAAAAATAATTCCTTACCATTCTTATTCCATTCAACACAAAACTCGTTCCAATTTAAATAAAAAAATTCATTAAAATAATTATTTAAATCAATAATCTTATATTTATTATGTATTTGAAATTTACAGATATTTTCTTGATCTATATTTTTTAAAATTTCTACAAAAAATGACTTATTGATCCTACTTCCAAATCTAGAACTTATTTTTTTATTATTGATTGCTGAAATAATCTCAGGATTTAGATTTAGAAAATCGTCAATCCACAAATTATCAATTACATCTTTATATAAATTATCTATATTATTCTCAATATACGGATCTTGAGTTACACCTATTTCAATACTATATTCTTCAATTATATTATTGCAAAAGGCATGGAATGTAGTTACTTGTAACTTATAAATTTCATTAACAAAATTATCAATTTCGGATATAATTTTTTCATTAGATATTTCCTTATCCTTAAATGTTTGATGCCAATCCTTAAGGGCATTATCAACTTTACTTTCATTTTGATTTTGCAAATATAATTTTAAATCCTTAAATCTCAAAAGTATTTTATCTCGTAATTCAGAACATGTATTTTTTGTAAAACTCAATAAGAGAATCTCATCTGGTTTAATTTTTTTCTCCAAAACATTTCTTAGAACTAGGTGAGCCAAAGTGAAACTTTTACCAGTTCCTGCACTTGCTTCCACTAATTTAAATTTATTATCTAATTTAATTTGATTAATATCCATATCTTTATTGAATTAATATTTGACCTCATTTTTATAAAGTAAGTATTTCTTAAATTTATTATTTAAATATTGCTCTTCTAAAGCGATCTTAAATTTAATTATTAAACCCAGACTTATTGTTAAAAATAAATAATATATCGATAGCTTTATTATAAAAACACCAAAGGAGATAAGTATTAAAGAATAGTACATAGGATGACGCATAAATCGATAAATACCTGTAGTAACAAGATTGATATTTTTTTTAGGCCTTGGGAAGGGAGATAAATTACTTCCTAAGTCTTTAATAGCAACAAACAATATTATTAAAGCGATCATTATAAATAAAAACCCCATTAAATAAAAAAAAGGACTAACTTGAATTATTTGTGTTTGTGGAATAATTTCCCATTTAAAAAAATGGAGACTAATAATAAAGAACTGTAAAAAAACAAGGATTAGTTCATAAGCAGCTTTTGAAAAAATTTTTAATTTAAATTTAGTCATTATTTATTTCTTTAATGCTTCAATAAGAGGAGCATATAATCTGAATGATAATTTATCAAAATTATTATTTCCAAAAAAGAAATCTGGTTCTTTTTCATTTCCAAAACATAATTTCATTTCGATATTATCTCTTTCTCCTTTAGAAAAAGTCTTATTACCAATCCATCTATCCGTAAAAGCCTTTTTCTCATTTTTTGATTTAATTTTTGCTTCTACATATTTATAAGTACTTTCTGGAGGTAGAGGTAAACATTTTTCAGAAAAATTTTTAAAAATATTTATGTATTCCTCCAAAATTAAATTTGACTCACTTAATCCGGGGGTTTGAATAATTTTCGATTTATATTGATTTTCTGTTCTGAAAATTACCTTAGTCTTTTTTATATTATTCTTTAAAGAATAAATGAAGAGTGATTTTATCCAAGCCTCTGTCAAACGACTTAAACTTAGTTTCGTATTAATTAATTCAATTACTGTGTCATCAGCGACGAAATATTCTTGTTTATTTGCATTTGACTTAACATAAATTCTATTAATTTTACTATCTTGACTCAAACTTGTAGATAAGCTCTTTAATAAATCTTTTATTTCTTTTTCTTTTATAAAAATACTATTTTTGGGCATAATAATACCATTTTCTAATAATTGATCATTAATATCCAAATTTTTTAAATCATCAATAATATTATGATTATCAATTTCTAATTCCTGAATTATTTTTGTAATTAGAAGCGACTTCTGTAGATTACTTACATGCTCCTCATCTGGATGATGAATAAATATTTCCTTGGGAGAAATATTTTTTTTATTTAGCCAATATTTTTGTGGGGTCTTGAACCAATAAATAAGTTCTGATAATTTGTAATTTTTAATATCTGTCTTTTTTTCATCCCAATCTATATCTTCTACTAAAGAATAATTACTTTTAATTATCTTAGAACTATTAAGACTAATTATTTCTTTTTTATTTAAATCAGAATCTTTAATTATTAGTTCTCTTTGACCTTGGTTTAAAAAAGTTTCAAAAAAAGAAATTAACTCTTTTATAGGAAAAGAAACATCTAATTTTTTATTATTTTTGTCATTTTTTACCCAAGAAACTATAAATTTATCCCTACAGGCAATTAACAACTCAAGAAATAAATATTTCTCTCTTTCAAAAACTGATGGATCACCCAGTTGATATTTATTATTTAATAAATTAATACTTTCATTCTTTAGTAATTTTGGATAATAAACACTATTCATATCTATCAAGAAGATAACCTTATGTGGAATATGCCTTGAATGCTCAATATCACTTACAAGGATCTTGTTGATACGTGATTTGCTTTGATATTTAGCTTTATTTATGCAAGAAATTAATATCTCTCTAAAAACATCTAACAAAATAAGATCATCAGGGATTAAATGTATTGCTTTTTCATCAAGAATTCTAATTATTTCACTTATTTCTAAATTAAAATTTGCATTAGAATCAGAAATGCTTTTTAATATAAACTTTATTTTTTCAACCCAACTTGAGTAAGAAAAAGATCCCCTTAGCAAATTAATATATTTTTTAAAATCAAGAAAGAATTTAACCCATTTATTCAAATCCAAACTTATATTTTTCAAACTAAATGGTTTTAAATTAAAAGTACTTAAATCGACTTCATTTTCATAAATTAAGCCTAAGGTAATTCTATTTATACACCACTCTAGAGTATTTTTTTCTTCGCCTAATCTTTCATGAGCATCTAATCCCCAATGAAAACCAACTTTGTTAAGTAACAAAATAATTTCATCCTTCTCAGTAATATCAAAATCAAAAATTTTCCGAGTTGCTTTTTTCGAGAGAATATAATCTATTTTTTCAAGTGTAATTTTCTCTTTAGCTATTTCAGTAATGTCAATTAGAAATTTATATATATATGAATAATCATCATTTTTCTCATCAATAAAAAAATAAGGTATCTTTTCACCATTAATTAACTCATTATTAAATATATACTTTAAATAAGGTTTAATATTACTAGTCTCTGGAGATAAAACAGCAATATCACTATATTTAATATTCTCGCAAGAATTTATTATGTCTATAATTTTATTTCTTATATATTCTAATTGACTATTCTGATTAAAATGTTCACAAAGTAATATTGAATCATCCCTTTCATTTACTATAAACTCATTGCAATTATTATCAATTAGTCTTTTTTGTATTTGATTAAGGAGAGTAATATCTTTCTTCTCACAAAAATTAGTTGTTGGATCAATATATATTAAATTATTTTTTAAATTTATACCTTCTTTATAAATATTTTCCTCAACTAATTTCTGAAAGTTTGCTCCAAATTTTCCAAATATTTTTTCTATATTTATATTATTTAAATTCAATCTATTTTCAAAATTATCAAAGTCCAAATCACCTTCAAGACAATTTATTCTATTCCACAAATCATCTCCTACAGACAATAAATATAAATTTACCTTTGTAAATTTTGAAAGTTCTGAATAAAAGTTTATATGTAATTTAGATAAGTTATTATCAGAGATAATATAAATTTGATTTGGTACTTTAATTTGAACGTTTTTAATTTTTTTTAAATTCTTTATTAGTTCAATCATGTATAGACAAGAGGGTTTTGCAGATATCTTTTTCTCTAATAATTTATATAAAATAGGTTGCCAAAACTGATCTGAATTTAGATTCTTAAATAGATTAAGTGAATTAATTTCATATCTATTCCATTCAGCAATCATTTCAGGTCTAAAAATTAGATAATCAATAAAATTCTTCGTAATCTTTTTTGTCAAATTATATATATCACTATCAATTGTCTTTTTATTATTCAAATATTTATTAATCCAATTTCTAATCGGAAATGATTCTTTAAAGCTATTTAATTCTTCAAATGAATCGATAATACCCCATTTAATTGACTCAAAATTCCATAAACCCATATCAATTCCTGGAAAAAAATTTGTCAATAATGATTCGGTATAACTTGATATTGTCTTTAATTCATAAAGAACACTTATTTTATTTTTTATAGTTATTTGTTCATTTAACCACATACCCAAAAAATAATTGGGAACAGCTATTTCTAAATTCTCAGTTATAGGAGGAGGACATATTTTTAATTCTTCTGCCAGAAGCTCACTAATAACTTCAATTTTGTTTGACTTATATAGATTGAGCAATTTACTGATTATTTATATTACTCAACTTTAAATGGATCAGTAATTTCTGCATTAGGAAATTCAAATTCCCCAACAGCAACAAACTCTAAACGCAGCTTTAAAAAAGTTATAAATTTTTTATCCGTCGATAAAATAACTGCTGGAGGCGAAGGAATCTTTGCTTTTAGATTGACAAATTGTGAGGTTTGCAAAAATGTTGGATTTTTTAAAAGCCAAAAATCCTTTTCCTTATTATTTTCTTTATAATTTCTCTCCCTTTCTTTTAAAATCTCGTCAAGTGGTTCTTCAACTGTTAAAAACTTTTCACTTGCTGCTACGAAAAAATATGTTGTCATATTGAAATTTAATTTGATGTGATAAGTGACTTCATTTCACGAACAGATTTTTCTAATCCTACCGCTAAAGCCCTTGCAACAATACTATGGCCTATATTTAGCTCGTTCATATTGTTAATTGATGCAATTTCTTTAACATTATTATAGTTAAGTCCATGACCAGCATTAACAACTAGACCTAGATCATTTGCTTCATGTGTTGACTCTATAATCTTTTGAAGCTCTTCATATTGGCTGTATCCAGTTAGTTCAGCATATTTACCAGTATGTAATTCTATAAAATCGAACCCTATTTCTTTAGAATAATTAATCTGTTCAGAAAGAGGATCAATAAATGCGCTTACCTCGATATTTGAATCTTTTAAACTTGCGACATAATTCTTAAGATATTTTTCATTATTTTTTACATCCAACCCTCCTTCAGTAGTGACCTCCTCTCTTTTCTCTGGTACAAGAGTAACGAAATCTGGCATTAGCTTTTTTGAAATTTCTAACATTTCTTCTGTAGCAGCCATTTCTAAATTGAGTTTTGTTTTTATTGTTTCTTTCAAAAGGAATACATCTCTATCTTGTATGTGTCTTCTATCTTCTCTTAAATGAACTGTTATTGAATCTGCCCCTCCTAATTCAGCTAAAAAAGCAAATTGTACTGGGTCAGGCTCAATGGTTTTCCTTGCTTGCCTTACATTTGCAATATGGTCAATGTTTACTCCTAAAGTAGTCATAATTTCAAAAAATTAGTTTCTAGACAATCTAGTAACCGCCCAATAATAGCTAATAAAAAAATACAAACACTTAAATTATTAATATATAAGCAATTTAATTTGAAGAAAAAATCGGTAGATATTTGGCATAAAATCAACCCGATACTGGCATTTATAGCAATGCTAGTTACCCAGGATATTGTTTTGAGATTATTTTTTAGTAAGAAGAAAATAATTAATAATGGGTTTTCAATTCCAACGAAATCCTCAATTATTTTGGCCCCAACCCATAGATCAAGATGGGACGGTTTAGTCCTTACTATGGCAATAGGTAGAAGGGTAACCAAAAAAGATTGCAGGTTCATGGTTACCAAATCCGAAATGAGAGGATTACAAGGGTGGTTTTTAAAAAGACTTGGATGTTTTTCAATAAATCAATTATCACCATCATTCTCAACTCTAAGATATGCAATCGATCTTATAGAAAAAGGCGAGCAGCTTGTTGTTTTCCCTGAAGGAAAAATTAACAAATATGGGAAAAAATTAGTTCTCAAAGAAGGGTTGTTCAGACTAGCGAGATTAGCGACAAAAAAAACAGAATCTATTACTATTATTCCTGTAGGTATTGCTTATAGCAACGTAACTCCAAAATTCAGGAGTAAATTTTGCCTATCCTTTGGACAACCTATAATAATTAATGATCATTTGAAATTTACAATTAAGGAATTTAATCAATATCTATATAAAAAAATGATAACCGCTGAAAAAACAGCTTTAAAAAATGTCGGTAGATGAATCCATCATAAGTTAATATAAAACTTAATATTTATTGAGAAAATGAAATCCTTAAAATTAATCCCTTTTTTATTGATATTTTTTGGAATTTTTACTTATGAAAATTTAGTTCAAGCAAACCCTGAGAACCCAAAAGATTATAAAGTCCTCGCTATTAATAATAAAAAACTCTCAATTGCCAACGTGGAATATTACATAGAACAAGGTGATCGATTGATAGAAAATAGTGATTTTGATAAAGCTAAAAAGGCCTACTTAGATGCGAGAAATTTAGCTACACAGATTGCAAGATTTTATTCTGATCTAAATAAATCTTTTAAAGGAGTGGATGCAAGGATACCAAAAGAAATGCAAAGTAAGGGTAAGAAAACTCTAAAGATTTTGGCAAAATCAAATGGGAGATTAGCAACTCTTTATATTAAAAATAAAGAACCTGAAGTAGCAGTACCTTTACTTGTTGAAAATATTAGAATAATGTCTCCTAACAGTTCAGAAGGTAAAGAAGCTTATAAAAAATTAATACAATTAGGATTCGTAGAAACAACTTACAAGGGTCAATAAATAAATTATGATTACCAAAAAAGAGGTTATTAATTTGATCACTAAAAAATTACCAAATTCTCAAGTTTTAGTAGAAAACATTAAGGGAAATGATCATTTACAAGTAACTGTAATTTCATCTGAATTCAATGGCTTATCATTAGTTAAACAGCATCAGCTAATCTATTCTGCATTAAAGGCAGAATTAGCTTCAGAGGCCATACATGCACTTGCATTAAAAACTGAAACACCAAATTAAATTATGGACAGCTCAACTAAAGACAAGATACAAAAGCTGATTGACGCCAATCAAGTAATGGTATTTATGAAAGGTACTAAATTAATGCCTCAATGCGGTTTTTCTAATAATGTAGTTCAAATACTTAATTCTTTAGGTGTAGAATTTGGAACTTTTGATGTATTAAGCGATTTTCAAATTAGAGAAGGTATCAAAGAATATTCAGATTGGCCAACAATTCCTCAAGTCTACCTAAAGGGAGAATTTCTTGGGGGATCTGACATACTTATCGAAATGTATAATTCAGGATCCTTAAAAGAAAAGATAGAAATTGAATTAGCGTCTTAAGACAATTAGTAAGTATAAATACTATTAAAGTTAATAAAAATTAATATTTTAAATCCTTTTTTTATCAAAAAAACCTTTATTTTCATCTCCTTCTGGATCAATAAAACTTGAGGGATCTAAAATCCATCTCTCTATTAATTTTTCTAATTTCTCTTGATCTCTCTGCTCTAAACTACTGCAATTCCTTAAGGCTTGGAGATAACCATCACTATATAATTTAAGATCAGATGGGGTATGAAAACGTGTCACCAAATCTTGGCAACTATCGCAAATTGATTGAAAATGACGAATTGCTTTAGGGTTTTCAAATGATGTCATAATTCGATAGATTCTGATTTTTATTTTGCATTTGTTATACCTTATTAATGATGTTTAAAAATTGCCCTGGACCAATAGTAATTAAGGATGCAATCAACTGAGCAAATCTTAGCTTCAACTTCCGGCAATTCACAATTGCCTTCGAGCTCTCAAACTCCATCAAGAGTTCTTGTTGTTGAACCTCACCCCACACTAAGAACTGTCCTTGTACAAAGACTTCGTCAAGATGGTCATCTTGCAGCGGCTGTTGGATCAGCAACTGAAGCTGTCGACTTATGCAGAGAACAATCCCCAGATCTTCTAGTAAGTGCAGAAATTCTTGAGCAGAATACTGCAATGAGACTAGCTCAACAATTAGGTTGTGCGGTTATTGTTCTAACAGCCAGATCAGGAGTTGAAGCATTAGTTAATCTACTAGATGAAGGAGCTGATGATGTACTTAGAAAGCCATTTGGATTAGAAGAGTTAGCAGCGAGATGTAGAACACTTCTTAAAAGAGGAAGAATAGGATTACAAGAAAAAGTTGAGGTTGGTCCTCTGGAGGTTCATCTTTTACTAAGACAAGTAACTCTTAGCGAAAAGCCTGTAGAATTAAGCCCAAGAGAGTTTGCACTGCTTTGTGCCTTATTGATGCCTCCTGGGATGGTTAGAAGCCGTCAAGAGCTTCTAAGGATGGCTTGGCCGCCTTTTAGCGGAGGACCAAGATCTGTGGATACTCAGGTCTTGACATTAAGAAGAAAGTTAGAACAGGCAGGATTAGGAGAAGGTGGAGGCATAACAACTGTTAGGCAACAAGGTTACCGATTCAGTATTGATAATATTTAGATTACAAAAGCATAAATTTCACCAATAACCATTAAAACAGATATTGCTGTAAGTAATTTATAGGTCCAAAGAGGAGAAATATAAGATATTTCTCTAACATTAATACATGTATTTTGGGAGACAATTGACAAAAATCTTTCAAAATTTTCTACTCTTTGAGGGATGAGGTAATTATCACCTTTATTAGTATTAAAGTAATAAACCTTACTACCCTGACTGGTAGGTTGAGATTTGATTAACTTAATATCTTTCCAAGAAATCTCCCAATTTTTTCTCCCTAAGGCTTTAGAAATCAAGCTAGTTTTATATGAAATTTTATTATTACAAGTTTCAACATGATCGCTTGTGATATTAATAATTAAATAAAGGCCTATAACAAATATGGAAATTGAGGGAATTTTTAATTTGTCAATGGCAATAAACGGTATGGGGATAGTAAGAGCCAAATATAGAGAAATTAACGAGCTTTTAACAAAAAAAAGAGTTTTAAACTTTTCTATCATTTACTAAGAACCTTTTAATCTGGCAAGTTGAAACTATTTATATTTAATTTTGAACCTATTTTATGAGCACAAGCATATCCACTAAATGCTACTGCATTTAAGCCTTGACCTGGGAAGCATGAATCCCCTACGCAATAAAGGTTTTTAATTTTTGTAGTATTAAAAGGCATTGGTAAAAGTCCTAGTAACTTTTGACTAGGAATAGGTCCATAACTACCTTCATATCTTCCTAGAAACTTTTTATGAGTTTTTGGAGTACCAATTTCTTTGTGATCAATGTTTTGATCTAGATTAGGCAAAAGATTTGAAATCTTTTCCACAAGAAATGAAAAATATTCTTCTTTCTTCTGAAGATATTCTTTCCTTGATAGTCCTTCCCATTCATTAATAGATGAGGGAGTAAATGCATGGATAATATGTTTGCCTTCTGGGGCTAAAGACGAGTCAAGCAAAGTAGGTATAGAAATAAAAATCACACCTTTTTCACTCTCTAATTCATCCCAATTCTCAACAATTATATGATGACAATTAAAGTTATTTCTTATCAACTTTTTTTCTACCCCAAGGTGAATTGAGACAAAAGAAGGAGAAGGTTTATAAGTCTCTGACCACTTATATTCGCTTTTTGGTACATTTTTACTCGCAATTAATCCTTTCTCTTTATCTTGTAGGCCAAATGTGTCCCATCTTGTGGAATTAGATACAATGATATTTGAGTAAATTTCCTCTCCATTTGAAAGCTTAACGCCTACTGCCTTCTCATCCTTTAAAAGTATTTCAGTAACATTGGCTTTGTAGCGAATTTTACTACCTAATTTTTCCATCCCAGAAACTAACTTCTCTGCTATGGTTCCTACCCCACCTTTTGGATAATTTATACCGCCAGCATGCCTATCAGTAAATACCATTCCAGCATTAATCATAGGAGTTTTGAGAGCAGGCATTACTGACCAACAAAAGCATTCGATATCGATAAATTTTAAGAGCATTGGATCCTTAATAAACTTTCTTGCGACATCTCCAGCATTTACAGGTAACCATCTTGCTAAACCTAAGCAAGATAATGGAGATTTAAAGAAAACTTTAAAAAGATAACTTGGATCCTCTATTGATAATAGAGGCATTGAATCTAAACATTTAAAAACACTTGCACAGGTATCATAAAATTTTTTGATACCCACTTTTTCTTTTGGGAAAATTGCTGATAATTTTTTTATAAACTGATCATAATTTTTATCTACAGAAATACTAAAGTTATTTGGAAGGTGATATTCCAGTTGTACCGGATCAGGAATAGTTTCGCACTTTTCATTTACATCTTTTAAAGCACGAGTTAATAAATTGGTATATCCTGAATCTCCAAATCCAAAAATCATTGAGGCGCCAACGTCAAATGTATAACCATTTCTACGGAAAGAGCCGCCACTTCCTCCAGGGATAATATATTTCTCAAGGACTAAAACTTTAGCTCCCTTAGCAGCTAATTGTGATGCTGTCACTAACCCTCCTATTCCAGAGCCAATGATAATTGCGTCGAAATTTCCTTTATTAGATTTCATTTTTAGATATTTTGATTTTTATTTTAGTTAATTTTGACAAGTAAGTGATCATTTTCAGAGCAAGAATCTAATATTTTTTTAAACCCATTTAAAGCTTCTAATGATCTCTTTTGATATGCTTTATATCTTGATCTTTTATCTTTTATCCTTACAGTTAATTCAGGCACCAACCCAAATGAAGCAGGCATTGGCTGAAATTTATTTTTTCGATTAGACAATATTTGGTTTCTATTACTGATGAAATTTATTAAAGAGCCAATCATCGATTCATCAGGGAAGGTTACTGGCTTTTTACCCTTAGCCAATAAGGATGCATTTATTCCTGCAAGCAGGCCGCCTGCTGCTGCGGCCGCATACCCTTCCGTTCCTGTTATCTGACCGGCAGCTAAAAGAGTTTCTCTTTTCTCAAATTGAAGTGTAGGAAGAAGTAATTTGGGAGATTCTAAAAAAGTATTTCTATGCATTACTCCAAAACGAACAAACTCAGCTTTTTCCAGGCCTGGAATCATTCTGAAAATTCTTTTTTGTTCTGACCATTTAAGATTTGTCTGAAAACCCACCATATTAAGTAATTTCCCTTTTAGATCTTCCATCCTTAGTTGGACAATTGCATGAGGCCGATTTTTCAATCTATTTTCTCTATCAAATAAATCTCCCCATTTTGGATTCCACAACCCAATAGATTTCAAAGGGCCGTATCTCATGGTGTCAAGACCTCTTCTCGCAATTTCTTCTATTGGCAAACAAGCTTCAAAGAAATTTGCAGATTCTTTATCAAAGTCCTTTAAGTCTGCTTGCTGTCCTGAAATTAATTCATTCCTAAATTTTGTGTATTCATTCTTATCCATAGGGCAATTCAGATAAGCTGGATCGCCTTTATCGTATCTACTTGCTTTAAAGACTATTTCTTTATCGATAGAGTCACCATATATAATTGGGCTCGCTGCATCAAAAAAATGACAAGTATCAATACCTGTAAAACATTGGATTTTACTGGCCAGTTCATTTGAAGTTAATGGACCAGTAGCGAGTATTGTTATGTCGTCTCTATTAGGAAGGTCTAGTTGTTCTAATCTTTTGATTTCAACTAAAGGATGCTCAGATAAAGTCTCAGTTAAAGAATTACTAAATTTGGACCTATCGACAGCTAAAGCACCTCCAGCAGGGACAGCAAATTTATCTGCAGTTTGTATTATCAAAGAGCGGAAAGTTCTTAATTCTTCTTGTAATAAGCCAGCTGCCCTGTCTGGGCTCAGTGATCCAAAACTATTACTACATACAAGTTCCCCAAAATCACTAGAATGGTGAGCTGGAGTTGAAGTTTGAGGTCTCATTTCAACTAATTTGACTTGTATACCTGAATTAGCTATCTGCCAAGCAGCTTCCGACCCTGCAAGACCTGCTCCTATTACAGTTACTTGTCTTTCAATCAAATTAAATTAATCCTTACCCAAAAAGTCTCTATTAAATTGCTCTCTTGCTGGTTTTTGAATATTGAAGATCACCCAAGCTAGTGCAGCAATAATTGGTGCGAAAACTACAATTGTTCTAAGCATTTTAAAAATTCTGTTGTATAAAGAATATTTTACCTTTCAACTGTGAATATGGAGAGAATTTTTAATTTTTTATCTCATAAGTTAAGAATTGTATTTCTATTGTTCAACTTGAGATAAGGAGTTGTTTTTTTTACCTTAAAAAGGGATAATTTCATATGTACTCGATTTTACATAATGGGTCGCTAGCTCAGCGGTAGAGCATCCGGCTTTTAACCGGCTGGTCCTGAGTTCGAATCTCAGGCGACCCACATTTCTTAATATTGAGTCACTTTTTCGTAAATCATAAAAAGTACTTAACTTTTCAGGTTTTCTCCTAATAATGTTCATATAAAGGTATCAAAGCTTTTTCCTAGAATGCAAAGGATTAATTAGTACCACAACAAGGACTCTATAAACACTAAAAAACAGTCCAAATATTTTAATGGTAAATAGTAATTTAATTTGATTGAAACAAAGTCCATCAATCATATTTAATTTTCAATTATGGAGGGAACCGAATAAAGAAGTTGTAGTATTAAACCTAAAATAACTTATCAAAATCAATAAATTCAGAATATATTTCAAACATTAAAAATAATCAGTAATCAATTTGATGAGCACAAATGAAGCATTTTTGTCGCAAATAAAATCTGCCTAAAACAAACGAAACATTTTATTCCAGAAAAACTCAAAAATACTTTACAAAGCTTCACAAAGCCTGTTACAATAGTTAACATAAATTTCTTTTTTTTATTATGACTCCTGAAGCAGAACGTTTTAATGGTTGGGCAGCAATGTTAGGTTTTGTTGCAGCTGTCGGTGCTTATGTAACCACTGGACAGATTATTCCTGGTTGGTTTTAAGATTTAACTAGAAATTAAATTGAAAGTAGTGCTCCTAAATATATAAAATATTTAACTTCCACTACAATTTACAATTAATTATTAACTCTTTAAAATATTACATTTATCAATTTTTAAGAGTTAATATCAGTTAATTTCACAGGCCAACACAGATAATAATTACAATAATTATCTAATGAATGAAATTATTAGGTAATTACTTTAATTACTAATCCTAATTATCATAATCGGTTATTATGGTTTTGAATTTAAATGAAAGCAAGTTAGCTAATCAGGCCTAAACTTTTTTTATTAATTATCAAATCTATAATTTTACAGCCCCCAATTTGGGGGTTTTTTATTAATTAGATTTTTTTGGAATATGTTTATTACTAAAATTATTTTTATCAATATTATCTAGACATGTTGAACATAGCAAATGTCCTTTTTTTATCCAAAATGTTTTTGTTGATCTTTCTATATCTTTACGACAAATAAGACATTTAAATATTGGAGACATTATTTATATTGAATTAATTAAAAGATTTATTAAACATGTTATTAGAATATCTTATTTATGTAATTTGACCGTTTATTAATACGAACTAATATTAAAAAAATTAGATATTTTTTAAAATAAGTCAAAAAAAAGACCTGCATTTGCAGGTCTTTTTGATGTGTGTAAGATTTCTAAATTAGATTTTAATTTAGAAGCTGAATGATGTTTTAACCATTACACCAGTTTGATCTGGAGTTCCA